>NZ_JBSGJD010000014.1:0-73337 GCF_053605405.1 Amycolatopsis sp. NPDC003861 | reverse complement strand
GGTCGGCGAGCTGCGGTGGCGGGCGGGCGTACGGGACGCCGCGCCAGACGCGGACGCCGTCGCCCGCCAGCCCCACCAGCGCCCCGAGTTCGGTCGTGACCGTCGGGACGGAACCCATCAGAGGGAGGCCTGCTCGGCCGTCGGCAGGCAGACCTCGAACCGGGTGTTCCCCGGCTCCGACTCGACGCGCAGGTCGCCCTGGTGGCGCTCGACGACGATCTTCCACGAGATGTCCAGGCCCAGCCCGGTGCCCTCGCCGACCGGCTTGGTCGTGAAGAACGGCTCGAAGATCCGCGGCTTGATGTCCGCCGGGATGCCCGGGCCGGTGTCGCCGATCTCGACGCGGACCTGGTCGTTCTCCCCCCACGTCCGCAGCGTGAGCGTGCCCTCGCCCTTCATCGCGCCGAGGGCGTTGTCGATGATGTTCGTCCAGACCTGGTTCAGCTCGGCCGGGTACGCCGGGATCTTCGGCAGGCTGCGGTCGTACTCCTTGACCACGCGGACGCCGTCGCCGATCTTGCCGGACAGCATCACCAGCGTGGAGTCGAGGCCGTCGTGGACGTCGACCCACTGGTGCGGCGCCCGGTCCATCTGGGAGTACTGCTTGGCCTTGCCGACCAGGGCGGAAATCCTCGTGGTGGAGTCCTCGATCTCGCCCATCAGCATCTCGGTCTCGAGCGCGTAGGCGAGCCAGCGGACGGCGCCGTCGATGAAGGTGTCGCCGACCTGCTCCAGCACGTGGTCCAGATCGGCCGTGGTCAGGCCGGCCCGGACGTAGATGTCGGCGAGGTCCCAGCCGCCGTCGATGCCGCGGTCGTCGAACCAGTCGCCGATCTCGTCCTCGCGGTCGGCCTGCTGCATGGCCGTCAGCTTCTCGGCCTGCGCGACCTGCTTGACCAGGCGTTCCTGGACGTCGATGAGCTGGTAGAGCAGCTCCGGTTCGATGTCCTTCTTGGCCAGGAAGGCCAGCTTGTGGCGCATCCCGGCGACGCGTTCGCGCAGGGCGGACGTCGCCCGGACGGCGGCCGCGGCCGGGTTGTTCAGCTCGTGCGTCAGCCCGGCCGAGAGCTCGCCCAGCGCCAGCAGCCGGCGGCGCGAACCGATCACCGTGTCGCTGTTGCGCCAGCCGAGGTACATGCCCTCCAGCAGGTGCGTCGCCATCGGGAACCACCTGCGGAACTCGACGGAGAACTCCGCGGCGGGCAGCGCGAGCAGCGTCACGTCGCTCAGCGCCTGCACCGAAGCGCCGTAGCGGTGCTCGGCTTCCTGGTGCACGAAGAACTGCGTCGCGCCGAAGTAGGCGCCGCGCTGGTCGGACCGGTTCGTCTCGATCTCGGTGCCGCTGACCAGGCGCGTCATCCGGACGGCGCCGTTCAGGATCACGTAGAAGCAGGTCGCCTCGTCGCCCTCGCGGATGACGAACGAGTCGCCGTCGTACTCCTCGAGCACGGCGTTGGCGGCGACCCAGTCGAGCTGGGCTTCGGAAAGGTGTTCGAACAGGAAGAGGCCGCGAAGCTCTTCCCGCGGCAGTGCGCTCATTGTTCCTCCAGGTACCGGTGTACCAGCGTCACGGCCATCGCGCCCTCGCCGACCGCGGACGCCACCCGCTTGACCGACTGCGACCGCACGTCACCGGCCACGAACACGCCCGGGATCGACGACTCGAGGTAGTGCGGGTCACGGTCGAGCGGCCAGCCCGCCGGCCGCTGCCCGGCGCTCAGCAGGTCCGGCCCGGTGCACACGAAGCCGTACTCGTCGCGGTGGATGGCGTCGCCGAGCCAGTCGGTGCGCGGGGCGGCGCCGATGAAGATGAACAGGTGCCCGCTCTCGACCGTCTCGGTGACGCCGTTCTCGCACAGCGTGATCCGCTCGAGGTGGCCGTCGCCGTGCACCTGCTTGACGGTGGTGTGCGTGCGGACGTGGATGTTTTCGATGCCGGCGATCTGCTCGATCAGGTAGTGCGACATCGACGCTTCGAGGGACTCACCGCGCACCAGGATGGTGACGTCGCTGGCGTGCCGGGAGAAGAACACCGCGGCCTGCCCGGCCGAGTTGGCGCCGCCGACGATGTAGACGTGCTCGCCCTTGCACTCGGGCGCCTCGGTCGCGGCCGACCCGTAGTAGACGCCGCGGCCGGTGAGCTCCTCGATGCCGTCGGCCTCCAGGGCGCGGTAGTTGACGCCGCTGGCGAGGATCACCGAGTGCGCGGCGATCTCGCTGCCGTCGCCGAAGGTGATCACCCGCGACGAGCCGCGGGCTTCGAGGCCGACGACGTCGCGCGCGGTCAGCACCTCGGCGCCGAACTTCTGCGCCTGGCGCCGCGCCCGGTCGGTCAGCTGCGCGCCCGAGACGCCGTCCGGGAAGCCGAGGTAGTTCTCGATGCGCGAGCTCGTGCCGGCCTGGCCACCGGTGGCCTTCTTCTCGACGAGGACCGTGCGCAGGCCTTCGGACGCGCCGTACACCGCGGCGCCGAGGCCGGCCGGGCCGCCGCCGATCACGACGAGGTCGTAGAACTCCTGCGCCGGCCGGGTCGACAAGCCGACCGCGTCGGCGATCTCGCTGCCGGTCGGGTTCTTGAGGACGGTGCCGTCCGGAGTGACGACGACCGGGATGTCCTTGTCGGTCGCCTCCGCGGCCTGCAGGATCCGGCAGCCCTCGTCGTCGTCGACCGAGTACCAGCGGTACGGGACGGCGTTGCGCGCGAGGAAGTCGCGCAGGTGGAACGACGGCGAGTTGTACCGGTGGCCGATGAGCTTGACCTCCTCGACCGGCTTGTCGCCGACCGCTTTCCAGGTCTCGACCAGGGCGTCGATCACCGGGTAGAGCTTCTCCTCCGGCGGGTCCCACGGCTTGAGCAGGTAGTGGTCGACGTCGACGACGTTGATCGCCTGGATCGCGGCGTCGGTGTCGGCGTAGGCGGTCAGCAGGGCGCGGCGGGCGTGCGGGAACAGGTCCATCGCCTTCTCGAGGAAGGCGATCCCGTCCATCTGCGGCATCCGGTAGTCGGCGAGGATGGCCGCGACGGCGTCGCCGCGCAGCTTGATCTCGCGCAGCGCGTCGAGGGCGTCCGGGCCGGAGTCGGCGCGGATGACGCGGTAGTCCTTGCCGTAGCGCCGGCGCAGGTCACGGGCGACCGAGCGGGACACGGCGGGATCGTCGTCGACGGTCATCAGGATCGGCTGGCTCACGAGGTGCAGCCTACGGCGCTTCCCGCCCCGGAGGCGAAGAACGTCGTTTCGGCACCTGGACCCGCTCCAGGTCCTGGGCCACCACGATCTCGCCGTCGAACTCGGCCCGCGCCTCCGCTTCGAAGCGGTCCGGATCGGGGTAGCGCTGCGAGAAGTGGGTCAGCACGAGCTGCCGGACGCCGCACTCGGCGGCGACCCGGGCGGCCTGCCGCGCGGTCAGGTGACCGAAGCTCTCGGCCAGTGCGGTGTCCTCGGCGAGGAACGTCGCCTCGATCACGAGCGTGTCGGCGTTTTCGCTGAGGGCGTACACCGCGTCGCACAGGCGGGTGTCCATCACGAACGCGAACCGCTGGCCCGGCCGCGGCGTGCTGACGTCCTCGAGGCGGACGTCGCCGAGGCGGCCTTCGCGCTGGAGCTGGCCGACGTCCGGGCCCGCGATGCCGTGTTCGCGCAGCTTTTCGGGGAGCATGGTGCGGCCGTCGGGCTCGGTCAGCCGGTAGCCGAACGCCTCGACCGGGTGGCTCAGGCGCTTCGCTTCGAGGGTGAGCTTCCCGGTGGCGATCGGGCCGTCCTCGGCGATCGGGTGTTCCCGCAGGTCGGCCTGCTCGTAGAAGGCCGTCGCGTGCCGCATCCGCTCGAAGTAGTGCGCGCCGGACGCCGGGAAGTGGGCGTGGACGGGGTGCGCGACCTTGTCCAGCGACAGCCGCTGGATCACGCCGGGCAGGCCGAGGCTGTGGTCGCCGTGGAAGTGCGTGACGCAGATCCGCGTGACGTCCGTGGCGGCGACGCCGGCCCGCAGCATCTGGCGCTGGGTGCCTTCGCCGGGGTCGAAGAGGATGCCCTCGCCGTCCCAGCGCAGGAGGTAGCCGTTCTGGTTGCGGTGGCGCGTGGGCACCTGGGACGCGGTGCCCAGCACCACCAGTTCGCGGGTCGACACCCCCGCACGGTACTCAGGCGGCGAGTTTCCGGAGGCGGAACGCCAGCACCAGCAGCATGATCCCGTACAGGAGCGCGTAGATGCCGACGAGCAGCGCGATGCCGTAGGCGCCGGCGATGGGGTTGATCACGATGAGGATGCCGGCGAGCACGGAGATCGCGCCGGCCGCGATGAGGAACGCCTCGCCGCGGATCTGCTTGCGCAGGCGGACCGCGGCGGCGATTTCGGCGATCCCGGTGATGATCGCCCAGAAGCCGACCAGCAGGGCCAGCAGCAGGACGGTGAGGCCGGGCCAGACGAGGACGAGGATCCCGGCGACGATGCCGAGCGCGCCGAGGACGCCGTAGGCCACCCGGTGCCCGGTGTCACCCGGGCGGAACGCCTGCATCAGGCCGCCGATGCCGTCGACGATCGCGTACACGCCGTACAGGATCGCCAGGACGAGGACGGTGGCGCCGGGCCAGATCAGCGCGAAGAGCCCGAAGAGCACGGCGAAGACGCCGCGGACGGCCGCGATCGGCCAGGCCCTGCGGGGTTCGACGACGGTGAACGCTGCGAAAGAGGTCATCTGCCGCTCCCGGATCTAGGGACTCCCAGTATCGCGGCGTTTACCCCGTCCGGCGCCCGGAACACCCCGTTCGGTGTATTCCACATAGGACCGGCGTGCGCCGCGGCCGCCACCACGGCGCACGCCGGTTGCTCAGGGGTAACTCACCAGGTTGACGGCCTTGGTCCCGGACGGCGTAGCCGGGCCCGTGTTGTTGATCACGTGCGTGATCGTGCCCTGGTAGTTGAGCGACACGGTCACCATGTCGTGGAACCGGACACCGGGCGTGTTCGGCGCCTCGTAGGCGTGCGCGCTGGCCACGGACGGGTTGGTGCTGAAGTAGCAGTAGCTGCCCAGGCCCCACGCTTCGTGACTGGTGACGTTCGGGCCGACCTTGTAGGCGGAGAAGCCTTGGGCCGAGCCGTTCATCCAGCTCGCCTGGTTCGGCACGTCGTAGGGCATCTCGTTCTGGAAGAAGTAGGTGCGGCCGCCGTTGCCGTTCCAGACCACCTGCGTCTTCTGGTAGTGCTCGACGAAGAGGCCGTACATGGTGACGTCGTTGCCGTTGACGATCAGCCCGGTGTCGGCGGTATTGGTGGTCCAGCCGACGTATTCGTTGCGCTCGGCGTGGTCGGCGCGCCAGATCCACATGTGGTCGCCGATGACGTTGCTGCTGTTGACGACCAGGCTGGTCGCCGCCTTGCCGACGGCGGCGCCGCCGATCCGGAAGAACACGTCGTGCAGCGACGTCGGGTTCGCGGCGTGGTTCGCGCTCGCGCCGGCCGGGCCGACCTGCATGAGCGTGTTCGAGCTGGTCGTGCCGGCGTCGATCAGGAGGCCGGCGAGCTTGACGCCGTCGACGTCGTCGACGGTCATCGCGGTGATGCCGTTGTCCGGGATCAGCGTGGCGATGCCGAGACCGAGCACGACGGTGTCCGGCCGGGTCACCCGCAGCGTCTGGTTCAGGTGGTAGACACCGGGCGTGACCAGCAGGTTCTTGCCGGCGGCGAGCGCGGCGTTCAGGTCCGCGGCGGTGGCGCCGGGCTTGGCGATGTAGAACTGGTCGATCGGCAGGGAGGTGCCGGGAGCGGCGCCGTTCGCCCAGCTCGTGCCGGACGCGTTGGTCTTCACGCCCGGGACGAACACCTGGTACTTGCCCGCGCCGTCGATGTAGAGGAACGGCTTCTCGCGGGTCACCGGCGTCTGGCCGACGGTGGTGTAGGGCGGGCTCGGGAAGGTGTTCGCCGGAGCGCCCTGGACGCCCGCGAAGACCATGTTCCAGTTCGAGCCGTTCCAGCTGCCGAACTGCGAGTTGCGGGAGATCCACTGCTGCTGGGAGCCGGAGCGGACCTGGCCGTCGATCTTCGTGTCGGAGATCCAGCCGCCGCTGGCCCAGCCGCCGTCGTCGAGCTGCAGGTCACCGCGGACGTGCATGCGGCGGTAGGGGGCGGCCTGGCTGACGGCCCAGCGGTCGGCGCCGCCGTTCGGCGTCACGGACAGGTTTTCGGCGCCCCGCCAGAAGTTCTGGGTGGCGTTCTGCGGCGGGAACCAGTCGGCCTCGACGTGCACGGCGCCGTTGATGTTCACGGCGTCGGGACTCAGGCCGAGGCCGAGGACCTGCGTGTAGAAGCCGACGTTGACGTCGTTGGCGTAGGTGCCGGGCTTGAACATGACGGCGTAGCGCTGGCTGCCGAACTGGTTGCGCTCTTGCTGGGAGAAGATGCTGTTGAGCCGGCTCTGGATGGTCGAGCTCGGCATCGACGGGTCGAAGATCACCACGTTCGGGCCGAAGTCGGGCTGTCCGGGCTGGCTGGTGTTCACGGGCGTCAGCATGAAGGATTGGGCACCGGTGCCGTTGCAGGTGTACTGCTGGAGCTGCACATCGCCGGTGGACGCCCCGGGGACGTCGAGGCACTTCCCGCTGTTGCGGCTGACGAAGTGGTACCGGCCGCCGCCTTCGTCGACGGCCTGCCACTGCTGGTTGGCCCCGCCCCCGTAGGTCCAGAGCTGCAGCAGGCCCCCATCGGCGGCGGACACGTCCTTGACGTCCCAGGCGGCGGCCGGGTTGGAGCGGGCGTTGACCCGGAAGTAGCCGTCCCCGGTGGCCTGGAACTGCCACTGCTGCGAAGCGGTCTGGTTGCAGGCGTACTGCTGGACAACGGTCCCATCGGCCGTCCCGGCACCCCGCGCATCGACGCACTTCCCGCTGTTGACGGCGGCAACGGTGTACCACCCGTCCGGCGTCACGGCGGCACTCGCCGTGGCTGTCGTCATGCTTCCGACCAGGACCGACGCTGCCGCGAGCAGCGTCATCACCCGCCGTCTCGTCATCGAAGCCTCCTCTGCCGCATCTGCGGCGTCATCGAGAGGTGTGCCCGGTGGTGAAGACGCGGCGTAACGGGCGGGGACCTCGGCGTCACAACCGCGCAAAATGTAACGGCGGCCACAGGCGGAGGTCAATACAGGACTAAAAATAAGGTGTGAACGTGCAGGTCAGCAGCTTTGCGGGGTTGTGGGTACCCCCGCGCGGAGGCCCTCTGGGCGGGGTGTACTGTATGGGCATACGAGATGCGGAGTTCACCTTCGCCTCGGGGCTATGGCGCAGCTGGTAGCGCACCTCACTGGCAGTGAGGGGGTCAGGGGTTCGAGTCCCCTTAGCTCCACAGTGACGAAACACCGCCCACCGGATCCGAAGATCCGAGTAGGGCGGTTTTTTCGTTGAGTCGGATCTTGAGTTTCGCCAAGGAGAACTTCAGCTACCGATCGGTAGCTGGGGCAAAACTGGGGCACCGGCCCGAGGACGGCGAAATGGGGTCACTACAACTGCCCCAGTCGGGTCCCCCGGGCAGGTGGACGCCAAAGGTTCTTTGCGCGCACCGACGTGCCATCGGCGGCAAGCTCAGCTCCCTCGCCGAATCTCGTCACGAAGCGGTTCGCCGCGCATCACCGCAGTCCTGTCTCCTTTGGAGCCGCGGCTGAGCGACTGACGCCTTGAGGACGCGTGCGCCGGGAGCGAGCGCGGCAGCCTTTTCGCCGGTAGTGATCTGCGCCGGCCTGAACGGCGCGGAGGAATCGTTGGTGGCGTCCACCAGGATGCGCCCGTCCCAGTCCGTCAGGTCGTCGAGCACTGCGGCGACCTGATCCCGGGTACGGGCGGCGCGCGAAGGCCGAGCCGATCGCACCCGCTCCGACGGTCTTGCGCCCGCAGGCCTTCAGTTCAGCCTCAACCGGGAGGGGCATTCCCTCGCGGTGCAGCTACCGGATGCCCTCAGCGGCGGCACGCGTTGTCGCAGAAAGGACGTCTGGCCGACCGACCGCACGCGCACAGCGCCATACGCGTGTCCTGGTGAGACTCGCCGCCGGCGCCGGTCAGGACGAGGTTGCCGCGGATGAGGGTTGGGCCATCGTCGGTCGCGGTCACGACTGTCGGATCGGGTGCGCGTTCGTCGGTGCCGTCACGTCGTGTGTAGCGCAACGCGCCGCTGGGGCAGCGTTCCACCACCTCGGCGACTGCGTCAGCCTCGGCGTTGTCCGGGGTGATCCAGGGGCGCGCTTGGACGTCGAACACGGCCGGCAGCCCGCGCAGGCACTCGGCGAAATGGAGGCAGCGGCTGCCGTCGAAGCTGACAGTGATGTCGGATCCGCGGTAGGACTTGGGCGCCGGGTCACTCATCGCGGCGTCGCGCCGAGGTGCCGCCGGCGAGCGTGGTCGTCACAAGGGCGCATGATCATCCCTCGGTTCATCGCGTGAAGGTTCATGTATCGTGGCGAGTGTAGTACACGGAGATCACGCAGAGCCAGGTTCGGCCGGTGGCGGACAGCGCTGACCAGCCCGGCTTCGACAGGCCGCCTGCGCGGAGCTGCCGGCGCAGGTTCGGCGCGCTCGCAGTGACTTCCGCGGCGTCAGCGCGACTCGCCGTGGTCGACGCGGGCGCCGAGGTCCGGCGACGCTGGAGACGGAGGCACCCGCTGGATCCCGCCGACCCGGTTGTCGGTGCTGTGACCGCCGGCGTCGCGAGCAAGTGGGTGTCACGACCGAGTCCCTTGCCGAGAGCGCCGTACTTTTGGAGGATCGACCGGTGGAGCTGATCGGCCGAGAGCACGACATCACGTCCCTGCGGGACTTCTTCGACGGCGCGGGCGTGCGGGGTGGGGCCGTGCTGGTGGTCGGCGACGCCGGCGTCGGCAAGACAGCGGTGCTCGACGCCTTCGCCGACGGCGAGGCCCGGCGCGGCGTTCGCGTCCTGCGGGCCGCCGGCGTGCAGTTCGAGGCCGACGTCAACTACTCCACGCTGAACCAGCTGATGTTCCCGCTCGGCGACGAGATGACGTCCCTCGACCCGGGGCAGCGCACGGCCCTGCGATGCGCGCTCGGCTTCGAGATCGGCCAGGTCCCCGACCGGCTCGTCGTGTCCAACGCCGCCTTGCTGTGCCTGCGCGCCGCCGCGGCCGAAAACCCGATCCTGCTCGTCGTCGACGATCTCCACTGGGTGGACCGGGCCAGCGCCGAAGTGCTCGGCTTCGTGGCCCGCCGCCTGGTCGGCAGCCCGATCGTGTTCCTGGCGGCCTGCCGGTCCGCGGAGCGAGGTTTCTTCCGCAACAGCGGGCTGACCGAGATCGTCCTGCCGCCGCTGCCCACCGCCGCGGCCCGGACCCTGGTCGACCGCCGGTTCCCGGACCTGGCGCCCGCGGTGCGGCAACGGCTGCTCGCCGAAGCGGCCGGCAATCCGCTGGCCCTGCTGGAACTGCCGTCCGCCTTGGACGGTGACCAGCGCACCGACTTCACCGCGCTGCCCGCGGTCCTGCCCCTGTCCGAGCGGCTCCAGGCGATGTTCACCTCCCGGGTGCGCGACCTGCCGCAGCGGTGCCGGCTGATGCTGCTGCTCGGCGCGCTCGGCGGCACCACCGACCCGGCGCGCCTGCGCGCGGCGGGCGGCAGCGCCTGCGACCTCGACGACCTCGGCCCGGCGGAGGAGAGCCAGCTGGTGCAGCTCAGCGGCGGGCGGCCGAGCTTCCGCCACCCGCTGATCGGCGCGGCCGTCGTCGAAGCGGCCTCGGAACGGGACCGGCGCTGGGCCCACGGCGCGCTGGCCGCCGTCGTCGACGCCCCGGAGCGGCGGGTCCGGCACCTCGCCGAATCCGCGGTCGGTCCGGACGAACAGATCGCCGGGCAGCTGGAGGACACCGCCCAGGCCCTGCTCCGCCAGGGTGACGCCCTCGGCGCCGTCACCGCGCTGACCCGCGCGGCCGAGCTCAGCCCGGCGGCCGCCGACCGGAGCCGCCGCCTGGCCGAAGCCGCCTACATCGGCGCGGAAGCCGGCGGGGAGATGGCCACCGCGAGCAGGCTGCTGGGCGACGCGCGGCGCACCGGATCCCTCGAGACCCACTCGCTGCACGCCGCCGCGGCCGCCGCGCACCTGCTGATCAACGCCGAGAGCGACGTGACCACCGCACACCGGCTCCTGGCCGGGGCGATCGAGGCCGGCGAACACGGCTTCGACGCCAACGACCCCGTCCTGACCGAGGCCATGCACAGCCTGATGCTGATCAGCTGGTGGGTGGGCACCGAGGAGGCCGGACAGGCGTACCGGGCGCTGGTCGACCGGCTGAAACCGGCACCCACGCCGGTGACCCGGGTGAACGCGGTCGTCTTCACCGACCCCGCCCGCGCCTCCGCCGGGGACATCGCCACCCTCGACGGCTTGATCGACTCCGTGGGCACCGACCCGGAACCGACCCAGCTCGTCCGGATCGGCACCGCCGCCCTGTTCGCCGACCGGCTGCACCGCCTGCGTGCCCCGGAACGCCGGCTGGCCGAAACCCGCCGGGAGGGCAAGGGCTCGGCCCGGCGGCACCTCGGCGCGCTGATCCACCTGGCGCTCGACGCCTTCCACGGTGGCCGCTGGACCGAGGCCGGCGAGTGGGCCGACGAGGGACTCGTCGTGTGCGCCGAACACGGGTTCCGGTTCTTCCGCTGGTACTTCGACTGGGTGCACGCGCTCGTCGCGGCCGCGCGAGGCCGGGTCGAGGCCGCCCGGCAGCTGACCGACGACACGATCCGCTGGGCCGGCGCCCACCAGGCCGCGGGCGTCACCTACTTCGCCCTGCAGGCCCGCACGCTGGCCGACATCGCCGCCGGCGACCACGAATCCGCCTACCACCACGCGACCCGGCTCAGCCCGGCCGGGCAGCTCGCGCCGTACCGGCCCACCGCGCTGTGGGCCGGCTTCGACCTCGTCGACGCCGCTCTGCACACGGGACGCCGCGCCGAGGCCGCCGCGCACGCCGCAACCCTCCGCGAAGCCCACCTGGACACCGTGTCGCCCCGGCTGGGCCTGCTGAGCGCCGCGGCCGGCGCGCTGGCGGCCGAGGACGACGACGCCCGCGACCTGTTCGACACGGCCTTGGCGATCACGAACCCGGACCAGTGGCCGTTCGACGTGGCCCGGGTGCGCCTCGCGTACGGGGTCCGGCTGCGCCGCCTGCGCGACACCGCCGCGGCGCGCGAACAGCTGACCCTCGCGCACGACGCGCTGTCGGCACTCGGCGCGGTCCCGTGGCGCGACCGCGCCGCCAACGAGCTGCGGGCGACGGGGCTGACCCGGCGGTCGGCGCCCGAGGGCCGGGCCGAGCTGACGCCGCAGGAGCGCGAGATCGCCGAGCTCGCCGGTGCCGGCCTGACCAACAAGCAGATCGGGCAGAAGCTGTTCCTCTCCCACCGGACCGTCGGCGACCACCTGTACAAGATCTTCCCCAAGCTGGGCATCACCTCGCGCGCCGCGCTGCGGGACGCGCTGACCGCCTACCAGCAGGACGAGCAGGTGGACACCACAGTCATGTGACGGGTGCTGTCCCGCCCGGGCGCGGTGACCCTGGACGGTATGAACCCAGACCCGCATCCCGGGATCCACTGGCCCCCCGGCTGGGGGCCGGACCGCTGCGACAGCTTCGTCCACCACCGGCGCCGGACCTCCGCGCCCACCGGCGCGGTCTTCGCGAAGCTCGCCGCTGTCGAGGAGTGGCCGAAGTGGCAGCGCGCGGTGGACCGCACCGAACTCGCCGGTGACCTGGCCGTCGGCAGCCGGTTCGTGGTCGTGTCCCCGCCGCACACCTTCGACGGGATCGTCGGCGAGTTCGTGCCGCCGACCCGGTTCGGCTGGGCCGCGGTCGGCGACCAGCTGAGCTTCTACCAGTCGTGGCTGCTGCTGGAGGACCCCGGCGGGGGCGCCCTGGTGATCTTCGAGGAGGCGTCCCGCGGGTTGGCGGCCCTGCTGCCCACCGGCCGGGCCGAGCTGACGCGCGGCTGGCTCGACACGCTGCCGCCCGCGCCCGAGCCGTGACGGGGTACCGGGTTCTCCGCGCGACAGTCCATACAGGCGGGTCACTCACCACGGTGAGCGGCCCGCCTGTCGGCGTTCCGGCTCCCGTATCGTCCGGGTGCTGAACCGTTTCGGAGGTGTGGGCCCATGGCGGATGCGCCGATCGTCCTGCTGCACGGCTTCTACCACGGCTCGTGGGCGTGGACGGACGTCGTCGCCGAGCTCGCCGCCCGTGGCCGTGCGGCGGTCGCGGTCGACATGGCCGCGCACGGACTGCTGGCGAAAGCCCCGTTCGCGGCGAACCGCCGCCCGTTCGACCCGGCGGCCTTCGCCACCGAGCCGTCGCCGGTCGCCGGGATCGGGCTCGACGCCGCCGCCGACCTGCTGATCGCCCAGCTGTCACGCGCCGGCCGGGGAAATCCGGTGTCGGTGGTGACCCACAGCATGGGCGGGGCGGTGCTGACGAGGGCGGCCGAGCGGGAACCCGGCCTTCTCGCCCACATGGTGTACCTCGCCGCCTACATGCCGGCCAGCGGCACGCCCTGCCTGGTCTACCCGTCGCTGCCCGAGGGCAGCAGCAACCGGTTCATGCCGCTGCTGGTCGGGGACCCGGCGGCCACGGGCGCGCTGCGGATCGACCCCCGCAGTCCCGACCCCGCCGTCCAGGACGCCATCCACGAGGCCTTCTACGGCGACGTCGAGCCTTCGACCGCGGCGGCCGCGGCCGCGCTGCTGAGTTGCGACGCGCCACTGGCGATGGTCACCGACAGCACGGAACTCACCGAGCACGGCTGGGGTTCGCTCCCCCGCACCTACGTGGTGTGCACCGAGGACCGCACCATCCCGGCTCCGCTGCAGCGGCTGTTCATCAGCCAGGCCGACGCGGCCTTCCCCGCGAACCCCACGACGGTCGTCGAGCTGACGGCGTCGCACTCGGCGTTCCTGTCCGTCCCCGGCCGCGTCGCCGAACTCCTCGCCGACCTCCCCTGACGGCGACTGCTCACCCGGCGACCGTCACGGTCACGGTCATCTGACGGGCGCTGCTCCCCCGTCGTCCGGACAACCATGGTTTCCGTCAGTACGAACGAAAACCCCGATCCTCACGGAGGAAACCATGGCCACCACCAAGCCGACCATCGTCCTGTCGCACGGCGCGTTCGCCGAGTCCGGCGGCTGGGGTCCGGTCGTCGAGCGCCTGCAGGCCGCGGGGCACCGCGTCGTCGCGGCGGCCAACCCGCTGCGCTCGGTGGCCTACGACGCCGCCCAGCTGCGCGCCCTGGTCGACACCATCGACGGCCCGGTCGTCCTGGTCGGTCACTCCTACGGCGGAATGGTCATCAGCAAGGCCGCCGCGGGCGCCTCGAACGTCACGGCCCTGGTCTACATCGCGGCCTTCGCCCCGGAAGCCGGTGAGAGCGCCGCGGACCTGTCCGGCCAGTTCCCCGGCAGCACCCTCGCCGAGACGCTCCGCCCGGTCCCGCTGCCCGACGGCAACCAGGACATGTACGTCGCCCAGGAGCTCTACCGGCGGCAGTTCGCCGCCGACGTGCCCGAGGAGACGACCCGGGTGATGGCGGCCACCCAGCGGCCGATCACCGCCGCGGCGCTGAACGAGGCCGCCGACGGCCCGCAGGCCTGGGCCGGTGTCCCGAGCTACTTCCTGATCGCCGAGGCGGACAAGAACATCCCGGCCGCCGCCCACCACTTCATGGCCGAGCGGGCCAAGGGCGAGGTCGTCAGCATCGAGGGCGCGTCCCACGCCGTGTTCGCCTCGCACCCGGCCGAGGTCGCCGATCTCGTGCTGCGCGCGGCCGGCGCCTGAACCCTTTCCCTCGTTCCCTCAACCGCACCGCTACCCGCGGTGCCGGCCCGTCCGGGCCGCGGTGGCCCGCGGTCCGGACGGAGTGATGTCGCACCCGGAGAGCATCATGACCAGCACGCTGGATTCCCCGCCAATACCCGTTGACCACCCCCGGACCGCCGGCTCCCGCCCGGCACCGGCGCGGCTGCCGCTGACCACGTTGGCCATCGGTTTCGGCCTCGCCGGCCTGGCCGAGGCATGGACCGAAGCCGCCCCGGCCCTGGCCTTGCCACGGCTGGTCCCCCAAGCGTTCTGGGCACTCGCGGCGATCGCGTGGACGTCGTTGCTGATTGCCCACCTTGTCCGCGGCGCGCGCAGCGGTGAACGGCTGAGCAGCCAGCTGCGGCACCCCGCGCAAGGTCCTATCGCCGCGCTGGCGCCGGTCACCGCGATGCTGCTCGCCGCTGATCTCTTCAGGTGGTCACCCGCCGGCGGACGCGCGTTGTTCCTGCTCGCCGTGGCCGTGGCCGCGATCCTCGCCGCCTGGCTGTTCGCCTCCTGGTTCGAGGGACGGCTCGCGCTCGAGTCCCTGCACCCGGGTTACCTGCTGCCGACGGTGGCGCCGGGGCTGGTCGGCGCCGACGTGGCGCACGCTGTGGGCTACCACGGTCTGGCGTGGGCGCTGTTCGGCGTCGGGACGTTCTTCGCCGTCACCCTGACCGCGATGGTCCTCCTGCGCCTCATATTCCGCCCGCCTCTGCCGGACGCACTCGTTCCCACCACGGCGATTCTGCTGGCCCCGCCCGCGGTCGCCGGGATCGCCTGGTTTTCCCTTCACGGTCACGTCGCCGACCCCGTCGCCCAGGCGATCGCCGGCCTCGGCGTCCTGCTGGTGCTGGTGCAAGCCGCGATGGTGCCGCGTTACCGCAGACTGCGCTTCACTCTGGGGTTCTGGTCGTTCACTTTCCCGCTGGCCGCCGCGGTGGCGTTGGCCGAAGAGTGGCTCGAAGTGGTCCGGCCGGCCGGCTGGGTCCCGCTCACCGGTGCACTGCTGGTGTTCGTCACGATCGTCATCGGCGTCATCGCCGCCCGATCGGTCTGGACGACGAGTCGCCGGGCGGCGGATCACCCGCGGATCACTTGACAGTTCATGTAAACCATCTTTACGATCAGTCGATCACCCGCCCGGCTCAGGGTGGGTGTCGGCCTCTCGACGAGGTGCTGTCCCGCACTGCCTGACAGCCGCCACTGTGGCAGCAGACGAGCCGATCCCGTGCACCCGTGCGGTGATCGCTCCCTAGCTTCCGAGGAGCGGTATGTCTTCGACGACAGACGATCACCACCGGCGGATACCACGCCGACGGTGGAAGGTGGCCGCCGCAACGGCCCTCGTCGGTGCCACCACGGCGGGATCCCTGCTCGCGTTACCGGCCGGCATCGCGCAGGCCGCGACCACCGCCAGCGTCTGGCTCACCACCGCCGACCGCTCGAACCTGTTGCGGCAGCAGGGAAGCGTTTCCTTCGGCGGCGGTGGCAGCGGCCCGGTGATCACCGTGAACCCGAATGCGACCTACCAGTCGATGGTCGGGTTCGGCGCGTCGTTCACCGACGCCGCCGCGTGGAACGTCTTCAATTCTCCGCGGCGCGACGAGATCATGAACGCCCTGTTCAACCCGGGCACCGGAGTCGGCCTCAGCTTCCTGCGCCAGCCCATCGGCGCGACCGACTTCTCGCGCAGCTTCTACACCTACGACGACGGCGCCGCCGACCCGAGCCTGTCGCGGTTCTCCGTCGCCCACGACAACGCCTACATCCTGCCATTGGTCAAGCAGGCCAAGGCTTTGAACCCGAAACTGTCCATCATGGCCACGCCGTGGAGCGCGCCGGCCTGGATGAAGAACAACAACAACCTCATCGGCGGCAACCTCAACGACAGCCGGATCGGCACCTACGCCGACTACCTCGTCAAGTTCACCCAGGCCTACGGCGCCGCCGGAGCACCGATCGACTACCTCAGCGTGCAGAACGAACCCAAGTTCTCCCCACCCGGCTATCCCGGCATGCCGATGTCCTCGGGGCAGCAGGTGAACATCATCAACACCCTCGCACCCAAGCTGCGCGCGGCCGCGCAGAACGCCAAGATCCTCGGCTACGACCACAACTGGGACGACGTCGACTACCCCCAGCAGGTCAACAGCGGCGCCGGGAACAACGTCGCCGGTTCGGCCTGGCACTGCTACGGCGGTGACACCCCGAACTGGCAGTCCGTCGTGCACAACGCCCAGCCGAACAAGGACATCTTCTTCACCGAGTGCTCCGGCACCTCCTCCGGCGACGACGCCAGCACATTCCGGGACACGTTGCGCTGGCACGGGATCAACCTCGCCATCGGCGCCACCCGCAACTGGGCCAAGTCCGTGGCGCTGTGGAACCTGGCCCTGGACAACAACCACGGCCCGGTCATCGGCAGCTGCACCAACTGCACCGGCGTCGTCACCACCAACGGCTCGAACGTCACCTACAACGCCGAGTACTACGTCCTCGGCCACCTGAGCAAGTTCGTCCAGCCCGGCGCCGTGCGGATCGACTCCACCGGCTACGGCGACGGCGGCATCCAGAACGTCGCCTTCCGCAACCCCGACGGCACCATCGCCCTCGTCGCCTTCAACAGCGGCGGCACGCAGAACTTCCAGGTCTCCTACGGCGGCCAGTCCTTCGGCTACTCCCTGCCCGGCGGCTCGATGGCCACGTTCACCTGGCCCGGCAACGGCGGCACCACCCCACCGCCGACCGGGCGCACCGGCGCCGTCTCGGCCCTGGGCAAGTGCCTCGACGTCACCGACGGCTCCACCGCCAACGGCAACCGGCCCCAGCTGTGGGACTGCACCTCCGGCCCGAACCAGCAGTGGACCCTGGGCACCGACGGGACCGTCCGCGGCCTCGGCAAGTGCCTCGACGTCACCGGCAGCGGCACCGCCGACGGCACGGCGGTCCAGCTGTGGGACTGCTTCGGCGGCCCGAACCAGAAGTGGTCGGCCGGCGCGAACGGCTCGCTGGTCAACGCCGGCACCGGCAAGTGCCTCGACGTGACCGGCGGCGGCACCGCCAACGGCACCAAGGTGCAGATCTGGACCTGCACCGGCGGCCCCAACCAGCGCTGGACGGTGCCCGCGTGATCGTCCACAACGGACGCGCACTGACCGTCGCCGTCCTCGTCGCGGCCGGGGTGGCGATCGCCGCCCCGGCCGCGGAGGCGGGCACCGGTGCGATCACCGGCATCGGCGGCAAGTGCCTCGACGTCCCGGCCGGCACCAACGGCACGCGGGTGCAGCTGTGGTCGTGCACCGGCGGCACCGCACAGCAGTGGACCGCCCGCTCCGACGGCACGATCAGCGCGGCGTCCGGCAAGTGCCTCGACGTGGCCGGGGGTTCCCGCGCCGACGGCGCGGCGGTCCAGGTCTACGACTGCAATGGCACCGGCGCCCAGCAATGGCGGCCCCAGAACGGCACCCTCGTCAACACCGCATCCGGGAAGTGCCTCGACGCCACCGGAGTGTCCTCGGCGGACGGCACTCGGCTCCAGCAGTGGACCTGCACAGGCGGGACGAACCAGCGGTGGACCCTGCCGGGCGGCACGACCGTCCCCGCGACCGGTTTCTGCCCGGACGGACCGTTCGGGTCGCCCCTGCCATCGGGACACCTCACGGCGGTCAAGATCCGGGACGGCTACAACTTCCTCGAGGGACCGACCTGGGACAAGGCAACCCAGAGCCTGCTGCTGACGAACATGCACGACGGGACGGGCGAAGAGAACGTCCAGCCGTCGGACATCCTGCGCTACACCCCGGCGACGGGAACGTTCACCACGGTGATCCCGGCCGCGGGCAGCAACGGGCTCGCATTGAGCCGTGACGGCAAGTCCGTCCTCGCGGCCACCCACGACCAGCGCACCGTCTCGGCGTACGACCTGGCGACCGGACAGCGGACCACGGTCGCGGCCGGCTACCAAGGACGGCGGTTCAACTCGCCGAACGACCTCACCCAGGGCCCGGACGGCACCGTCTACTTCACCGACCCCGACTTCCAGCGCGCCGACCGCCCGGACGAGATGGGCGGCAAGACCGGCGTGTTCCGGGTGCGCGACGGCGTCGTCTCGTTGATCGACGACACCATCCGCGAGCCCAACGGGATCGAGCTGTCCCCGGACGGCACAACGCTGTACGTGGGCGGGAACGCCACCGGCAAGATCTACCGGTACCCGGTGAACGCCGACGGCAGTACCGGCCCTCGCGCCGACTTCGCGTCACTGGCGGGCACCGACGGCGGCACGGTCGACTGCGCGGGCAACGTCTACCAGGTGACCTACGGCGACGGGATCGTCCACGTCTACTCCCCGTCCGGGCAGTCGCTCGGCACGATCTCCGCCGGGCCGAACGCCACCAACGCCGCCTTCGGCGGCCCGGACGGGAAGACGCTGTACATCACCTCCGGCACGCCGTCCGGCGGTGGGGACAGCGGAAACTTCGCGCTCTACCGCGTTCAGCTGAACGTGCCGGGCTGGCCGTACTGAATCGCCGGTACGAGCGGCTGCTGCTGTCCCCTCCGGGATCCGGAGGGGACAGCAGAAGCGGCGGCGGTCCGGTCCGCGGAACTCAGGACCGGATGAACTCGAGCAGGTCGGCGTTGATCGTGTCGGCCTGGGTGGTGGGCATGCCGTGCGGGAACCCGGCGTAGGTCTTCAGGGTGCCGTTCTGCAGCAGCTTCGCCGAGAGCGGGCCCGAGTCGGCGTAGGGGACGATCTGGTCGTCGTCACCGTGCATGACCAGCGTCGGGACGGTGATCTTCTTGAGGTCCTCGGTGAAGTCGGTCTGGGAGAAGGCGACGATGCCGTCGTAGTGGGCCTTCGCGCCGCCCATCATGCCCTGGCGCCACCAGTTCTGGATCAGTGCTTCCGACGGCTCCACGCCCGGCCGGTTGAAGCCGTAGAACGGCCCGGACGGCAGCGCCCGGTAGAACTCCGAGCGGTTGGCCGCCAGCTGGGCCTGCAGGTCGTCGAAGACGCTCTTGGGCAGGCCGCCGGGGTTGGCGTCGGTCTGCACCATCAGCGGCGGGACGGCCGCGATCAGGACGGCCTTGGCCACGCGGGACTCGCCGTGGCGGGCGATGTAGTGCACGACCTCGCCACCGCCGGTCGAGTGGCCGACGTGGACGGCGTCGTGCAGGTCGAGGTGGGCGGTCACCGCGGCCAGGTCGTCGGCGTAGTGGTCCATGTCGTGCCCGTCGGCGACCTGCGTCGAGCGGCCGTGTCCGCGCCGGTCGTGGGCGATGACGCGGTAGTCGTGCTGCAGGAAGAACAGCAGCTGGGTGTCCCAGTCGTCGGCCGAGAGGGGCCAGCCGTGGCTGAACACGATCGGCTGGCCGGTGCCCCAGTCCTTGTAGAAGATCTCGACACCATCGGTGGTGGTGATGGTCGGCATCGGCGTGGTCTCCGTCCCTGAAGGTGAGGCATGGCCTCGTTGCGGTCACGGTGGCTCCCGGAATCTCCGCAAGCCGCCTTGTTCGACAGTGACCATCGTGGCCTTGCCGTCGGCCCCGTAGCGCCCGTCAAATGACGGATTCGTCGGGTCACCGACACTCCGTGACCGCGCGGCGGGGTTCGGCTCACTCCTCGTGTTTCTGCAGGACGGACCGGGGGTGAACGCCGATGCCGACCAGGTCGCGGTAGTCCGGATGGGCCGCGATCCAGCTCACGTAGAACGGGCACAGCGGCACCACCCGCAGTGCCCGGCCGCGCACGTCGTCGAGGGACTGGCGGGCCAGCTTGCTGCCCAGGCCACGGCCCTCGTAGGCGGGTGCCACCTCGGTGTGGACGAACACGATCCGCTGTCCTTCGAGGTAGTAGACGGCGAATCCCGCGAGTGCGCCGTCCACGGTGATCTCGTAGCGGTGCTGAGCGGGGTTGTCGCGCACGTCGATGTCGCTCATGGTTTCTCCTGCAGGGTCAGCTGGGGTCGGGGCGGAGGCGGACGACGCGTTTGCCGAAGCCGTGCCGGGTGGCGACGTCGAGGTAGGCGCGGCGGATCTCCTCGAGCGGGTACTCGGCCTCGATCGGCACGACGACCTTCCCGGACACGATCAGCTCCGCCAGCTCGGCCCAGATGCCGGGTGCCATGGCGTCCCCGTTGCCTCGGGCCTGCACACCGTAGCGTTGCACTGCCGCGTGGTCGGCGATCGTGTTGATCCGGTGCGGGGGCACGCCGAGCTCGATGGCGAGGTCGACGTACCCCCCGCCGAAGGTGTCGATGACCGCGTCGATCCCGTCGGGAGCCAGCTCCTGCAGCCGGGCACCCGGATCCGGTCCGTACGCGACAGGCTCGACGCCGAGGTCGTCCAGGCGCGGCGCGTTGCGCAGCGACGTGCCGCCGATGACGCGGGCACCGGTGAGCCGGGCCAGTTGCACGGTGAACACCCCGGCACCACCCGATGCCGAGGACACGAACACCGTCTCGCCCGCAGCCGGCTTGACCGCCGCGACGCCCGCCCACCCGGTGGCACCTGAGGCGGGAATGGTCGCGGCGGACGCGAAATCGATTCCGGCGGGAAGCCTGGCCGCGGTATTCGCGTCGACGACGGTGAAGTCGGCCATCGCGGCGCGAGGCGCGAACCCGATCACCGGGTCGCCGACGGCGAAGCCGGTGACGCCCGGGCCCAGCCCGGCGACCACGCCGGAGAAATCGTGCCCCTGGCCCATCGGGAACTCCGCCGGCCAGACCCGGGCGAACGCGCCCTCGCGGATGCCGACCTCGGCCGGGTTGAGCGAAGCCACCACAACCTGGACGAGAAGCTGCCCCTCGCCGGGGTCCGGGCGGGCGACATCGACGACGGACAGGACCTCCGGTCCGCCGTAACGGGTGAACTGCACTGCTCTGGGCACTATTTGCCTCCTGGCTGCCGGGTCGGTGGTCGGGCGGGTCAGCCGGGTTGCCCGGCCATCCGCTCCAGCACGAAGATCGGCATCTTCCGGTCCGTTTTCGTCTGGTACTCGACGTAGTCCGGCCAGACGACGATCGCCCGCTCCCACCACGCCTGGTACTCCTCGCCGTCGACTTCGCGGGCGAGGTAGTCGTGCTTGTGCGCGCCGTCCTGCAGCTCGACGTGCGGGTCGGCCTTCAGGTTGGCGTACCAGGCCGGGTTGGTCGGGGCGCCGCCGAGGGAGGCGACCACGGCGTAGGCGCCGTCGTGCTCGATCCGCATCAGCGGGGATTTGCGCAGCTTGCCGCTCTTGGCGCCGACGCTGGTGAGGATGATGATCGGGGCGCCGGCCGGGTTCTTGCCGGTGTCGCCGGCGCCGTCGTGCGCTTCGAAGGCCTCGACCTGCTCGCGGGCGAGGTCGAAGGTGGGGGGCGAGTACTCGCCTTTCAGAGGCATGGTTGCGTGCTCCTCAGGAGTCGAGTTGCCGTTGGGCGGTCATGGTGTCGACGACGAACCACATGTCCTCGATGCGGCCGTCGCGGATCCGGTAGAAGGCGGTTTCGTCGATTTCGAACGAGCGGCCGGTGGGGCGGATGCCGAGCCACTCGCCCACCGGTGTGCCGGTGTCGGTCAGCCGCACGGCCAGGCGGTCGTCGACGGCGATCACGTCCCGGACGGTCCAGACCAGGTCCGGGACCGCTTCGGTGGTGGTGTGGCGGATGTCGGCGATGAGCTGGTCGCGGTCGACCGGCAGGCCGTTGCGGGTGACCTGCTCGTGGAAGAGCTCACCGAGTTCGTCGAACCGCCGGTTGTTGAGCAGCTCGAGGTAGCGACGGTAGAGCTCACGCACGTTCTGGGGGGACACGGGAGTCGTCGGCGGCGGGTCAGGCGACCGCGACGGCGGCGGCCTCGCGCACCGACCGCATCGCGCCGGCCCAGCTCTCCAGCTGGTCGAACAGCACCTGGGCGAAGGTGGCGTTGATCTCGGCGGGCTTGAAGGCGCTGAAGTTCTCGAAGTCGGTGAACAGCGAGAAGCTGACCTGCTGCTGCACGTGCGCGACCTGCAGCTCGCTGAGCACGCCGCGCAGGTGCTCGATGGCCCGCGCGCCGCCCACGCCGCCGTAGCTGACGAACCCGGCCGCCTTGTTGTTCCATTCGTTGTAGAGGAAGTCGATCGCGTTCTTCAGCACGCCGGAGGTGGAGTGGTTGTACTCCGGGGTGACGAACACGTACGCGTCGTACTCGGCGACCTTGCCGGCCCACGCCTTGGTGTGGTCCTTGGAGTACAGGTCCGGGCCGGCCTTGGCCGAGGCCGGCTCGTCCAGGTGCGGCAGCGGGTAGTCGAGCAGGTCCAGCAGCTCGTACTCGGCGCCGGTGCGCCCGGCGGCCTGGGCCAGGACCCAGTCGGCGACGGCCTTGCCGTTGCGGCCGGGACGGGTGCTGCCAAGGATGACAGCGATCTTCAGAGCAGACATCGGTGATCCTTCGAGTTGATTACATGAACGTTCACGTATTTCTAGCAGCCTGGCTCCCGAAGATCCACCGGGCGTAGGCTCACCCGGTGACGGAGGAACCCGACTGGCTGACCGCGGACGAGGCGCGCACGTGGCGCGCGCTGCACGCGGCGCTGGTGCTGTTGCCCGTCGCGCTGGACGCTCAACTGCAGCGTGACGCGCAGCTGAGCTACCTGGAGTACTACGTGCTGGCGGGGCTGACGGAGGTGCCCTCGGGCCGGCGGCGCCTCACCGAACTGGCCGTCTTGACCAGCGCCGAGCTGTCCCGGATCTCACATCTGGTCGCGCGGCTGGAGAAGCGCGGCCTGGTCGAGCGCCACACCGATCCCGACGATGCCCGGTTCACCAACGCGGTGCTCACCGAGGCGGGCCGAGCGAAGATGGAGCAGGCCGCGCCGGGTCACGTGGCGACCGTCCGGAAGCTGGTCTTCGACGGACTCGGGCGGACCGGGCGGTCGGAGCTGCAGAACACCGCGACCCGGATCGTGGCCGCGCTCAGTGCCAGCGATCTGCCGCTGGCACCGTCCATCCGCAAGGCGCTGCGCGAGAGCACGTAACTCCTCACGGCCCGACGTCCACAAGGGAGCGGCCTCCGGCGGCCAGGCGCATCAGCCGGGTGTCGAAGTCGAGGTCGTCGGCGGTCTTCTCGGCGCGGGTCGCGTTGCCGTTGAAGTTGTGCTGGTAGCCCTTCCACGCCGCGTCGGCGATCGAGTCGGCGACCCGCGCCCGCACGAGTGCGGCGAACTCCACGGCCGCCCGTTCGATCCGCTTGGTCAGCGCCGGGTCCGCCCAGTCCTCCGGTGCGGCGAACAGCGACGTCGGCACCGGCATCGCCCGCAGGAAGGCGAAGAGGGGACGCAGCTGCTCGTCCACCACCATCGCGTGGCGGGCCGTTCCCGCGGTCGCGGTGAGGATGACCGGCTTGGCGACGATCAGGTCGTTGTCGAGCAGGTCCACGAAGGACTTGAACAGGCCGCTGATCCCGGCCTTGTAGACCGGGGTCGCGACGATCAGCCCGTCGGCGGTCCCGACCTGTTCGATCGCGTCCTGCACAGCCGCGACCGGGTCGGCGGAGACGATCGACCGTCCGATGTCGGCGGCCAGGGCCGCCAGGTCGACGAAGGATGCGGTGACCGGCCCGTCGCCGGTGCGCAGCCGGTCCAGCACCGCCGCGGTGGTGCGCTCGGCGAGCATCCGGGTGGTCGACGGGTCGCTGACGCCCGCGCTGATCACCACGACGCGGATCGGCGTGGCCGGAGTCTTCTCAGTCATGATTCACACCTCCTGGGGGAACGCCGCGGGGGTGGCCGCGTCGCTGTCCTGATAGGGCGACACACCGGAGAGGTTGTCGCCGCGGTTGGGGTTGGGACGGGGCTGGCGCGGTTCGGCGTCGCCGTACTTCGCCTTCACGAGGTTCTGGTGGGTCGGCGTATCCGGCACCCTGGGTGCTCGGCGGCTGTCGAACTCCTTGCGCAGGACGGGCAGTACCTCGGTGCCGAGCAGCTCCAGCTGGTCCATGAGCACGCCGTGCGGCAGGCCGAGGATGTCGAGTGCCCAGAGCTGGCGCTGGTAGTCGCCGAAGCTGTCGCGGAAGGTCAGAGTCTTGTCGATGATCTCCTGCGGGCTGCCGATGCTCAGCGGCGTGCCGGCGGCGAACTGCTCGAGGCTCGCGCCGCGGAAGGCCGGGAAGCTTTCGAAGTAGGGCCGGTACTGCGCCCACGCGTCCTGCGACTTCTTCGCCACGAACGCCTGGCCGCCCAGGCCGACGATCGCGTGGGCCGCCGGGCCGTGACCGTAGTGCTCGTAGCGGGTGCGGTAGAAGTCGACGAGCCGTTTGAAGTGCGCGTTGGGCGCCAGGATGTGGTTGGCGAAGAAGCCGTTGCCGTAGAAGGCGGCCTGCTCGGCGATCTCCGGTGTGCGGATCGAGCCGTGCCAGACGAACGGCGGCACGTCGTCCAGCGGGCGCGGTGTCGCGGTGAACCCCTGCAGCGGCGTCCGGAACTTGCCTTCCCAGTCCACGACGTCCTCGCGCCACAGCCGGTGCAGCAGGTTGTAGTTCTCCAGGGCCAGCTCGACGCCGTCGCGGATGTTCTGCCCGAACCAGGAGTAGACCGGAACGGTGTTGCCGCGTCCGAGCATGACGTCCATGCGGCCGCCGGCCAGGTGCTGCAGGTAGGCGTACTCCTCGGCGATCCGCACCGGGTCGTTGGTGGTGATCAGCGTGGTCGAGGTGGACAGCGTGAGCTTCTCGGTCCGCGCGGCGAGGTAGGACAGCAGCGCCACCGGCGAGGACGCCGCGAACGGCGGGTTGTGGTGCTCGCCGAAGGCGAAGACGTCGAAGCCCACCTGCTCGGCGAACAACGCCGACTCGATGACACCGGTGATGCGTTCGTGCTCACTGGGGGTGTAGCCGGTGTTCGGGTCCGGCTCGATGTCGGCCACACCCATGATCCCGAATTCCATGATGATCCGCCTCCCCTTCCGGCGTCGAACGCCAGGTAGTTGACCTGTCAGTTGCTGACGCGTCAACCATAACCACGAACGATTGACGCGTCAATATTGAAGCGTCAATAACTTGACGGCGTGGGCTACTACGCGCCGAAGCCGCCGTCGACGGGCAGGCTGACGCCGGTGACGAAGGCGCCCGGCAGGACACCCGGCCGCCGAGCGAAAACCGCGACCGCGACCGCCGGTGCGGACCGTCCGCAGGACCGGACGCGGCCCGTGCCCCGCGACCGTCGCCCCTCCGGTCATTTGACGGACACTGCCACCGAATGCATCCGCCACTGTGATCACCATGGTTCACCGACGGAACACCGCTGGTCCCCGATCGACTGACACAAGTCCGATCGGTTCACCCATTCCCCCATCGCCGGAAAGGTCCGAGCGTGGACTCCGCAAGAAGGCACAGCCCGCAAGCCCGAGCCTCGCCCGGGGTCAACCGCTCCGCAGCGCGTCTCGTGAGTAATTGACGCGTCAACCCCACGGAGCTATTGTTGACACGTCAGCAACTGACGGGTCAACTACGGGGTGAGGGCATGAGCGAGGCGAGCGCAAAGCGACGCCGGCCGTCGCGTGACGAGCTGCGGATCTGGCGGGACTTCATCGAAACCGCGGAACGGCTCAAGACGCGGATGGCGCGGCGGATGCAGCGCGAATCGATCTTGTCTCCCGCGGACTACCAGGTTCTCCTCGCCTTGCACGAGGCGCCGGGGCACCGGCTGCGGTCGGGGGCACTGGCCGACGTGTGCGACTGGGAGCGCAGCCGGCTGTCCCACCACCTGCGGCGGATGGAGAGTCGAGACCTCGTCACCCGCGAGGGCAGCGCGAAAGACCTGCGCGCGGCCGAGATCGTGCTGACCGAGACCGGGGCAACGGAGCTGCGCCGCGGAGCCGAGCCCCACCTGCAAGCGATCAGCGAGCTGTTCGTCGACGCACTCACCGCCGAGGAGCTCGCGGGCGTCGAGAAGCTCACGGCGGCGCTGCGCCGCCACTTGGAAACCACCGGCGACTGAGCCCGGAAAAGAGGCCGGGCCCAGCGCGCCGATCGCACTGAGACTCCGTCCGAGCGCGAGCAGCAACAGGACCAGCGCACCGCCCATCACCGGCGACGACGCAGGGCACAGAACTGCCAGTAATACATGAACGTTCATGCAATCGCTTGAGTAGACCACAGCAGCAAGTGAGCGGGCACAGTCGCCGAGAACGCCCTCTCGACCGGCACGGACCGCCCGTTTCGACCTGACCACGTTTCCCGAGCCAGGAGCAACCCATGCCACGAGCAGTGCAGTTCACCCGCTACGGCGGACCCGAAGTCCTGTCCGTCGTCGACCTCCCCCGCCCCGACCCCGCCGAAGGACAGCTCCTCGTCCAGGTCGTGGTGGCCTCGCTCAACCCGGCCGAAGTCGGCATCCGCGAAGGCGTGTACGCCCAGCGGTGGCCGGCGGAATTCCCGATGGGCCAGGGGCACGACTTCTCCGGCGTCGTCGCCGCGCCCGGCCCCGGCGTCACCGGCTTCGCCGTCGGCGACCCGGTGATCGGGTTCGCGCCCCGCGCCGCGATGGCCGACTACACCGTCATCGACGCCTCCGGTGCCGCGAAGATCCCCGCAGGTCTGGATTTCGCCCCCGCCGCCACCATCCCCGCATCGGGCGCCACCGGCTGGGGCAGTGTCGCGGCCATCAAACCGGCCGAGAGGGAGACCGTCTTCGTCTCCTCCGCTTCGGGCGGGTCCGGCATCTTCACCGCCCAGCTCGCCCGGCTCCACGGCGCGCGGGTCATCGGCGGCACCTCTCCCGCCCATGCCGGCCGGCTCCAGGAGCTCGGGGTCGAACCGGTCTTCTACGGGCCGCGTCTGCGTGACCAGCTCCAGGAGCTGGCCCCGAACGGCATCGACGCGGTCTTCGACACCTTCGGCGGCGGATACGTCGACCTCGCCATCGACCTCGGCGTGCCGCCGCACCGGATCAACACCATCGCCGACTACGCAGCGGCCGAACGCCACGGCGCGCAAGTCCGGGGCAACGCGGATGCGATGTCCCCGGAAATCTGGGAGAAGCTCCTGGACCTGGTCGTCAAGCAGCAGCTGGTCGTGCCGATCGAGGCCGAATACCCGCTCGAGGAGATCCGCCGCGCCTACCTCGACGTCGCCACCCGGCATGGCTTCGGCAAACGCGTCGTCCGCCTCCGCCCCGACCCGCGCTGATCCGCAGCCGATAACACCGGCGGCCCGCAGCTCGCTCAGCGTGCCGGACTCTCCGCCGCGGCCGCCGACGAAACACGCCCGCGACAACACACGGCGCGGCCGCCCCCGTGACGCACCACCCTTCGCCCACCGTTCGCACCTCTCACCAAAGGACTGATCACCATGGGAGCCTTCGGAACTCTCGACCGCAGCACCATCGTCCACTCCGCCCCCATCGACCACCTCGACCTGACCGGCAAGCGCCTCACCGTCATCGGTGGCACCAACGGCCTCGGCCAGGCGATCGCCCGCCAAGCCCTGGCCCGCGGCGCCGACGTCACCGTCGTCGGCCGTACCTTCCGAGACACCCCGCACGAGCGGCTGCGCTTCGCCCAGGCCGACCTGTCCGCCATGAAGGAAGCCATCCGGGTGGGCGAGGAGCTTCCCGTGGAGAGCGAGGACGTCGTCCTGTTCACCAACGGCATCACCGCCGCCAAGATCCGCGAGGAAACCGCGGACGGCATCGAGCGCGACATGGCCATCAGCTACCTCAGCCGCTACGCCCTGCTGCGCGGCCTCGGCTCGCGCATCGGCACCGCTCGCCCCGCCAACTCGCCCCGCGCGCGGGTGTTCATCATGGCCGGCCCCGGCGGCGACCAGGACGGAAACCCCGACGACCTCAACGCGCTGACCGCCTACAACCAGAACAGCGCGCACATGAACACCGTCGTGGCCAACGAGGCGCTGACCATTCACGGCGCCAACGCCACGACGGGATCGGCGTTCTTCGGCCTCAACCCCGGCCTGATCAAAACCGGCATCCGCGCCAACTACCTCGGCGAAGGCAGCGTCGCGCACAAGGCGACCGAGGCGCTCGTCGGACTGCTCGCCCAGTCCCCGCAGACCTACGCCGAACGCATCGTGCCACTGCTGTTCACCGACGACCTCGACGAGCGCACCGGCGTGATGTTCGACCGCAAGGCCCGCCCGATCCGGCCGTCGCTCACCATGACCCCGGACCGGGTCGACAAGTTCATGACCGCGTCCCGCGACTTGCTGGATCGTGCACTGGCGCGATGACGCCGCCGGCCTGCACCACGCTTCGCGGCCTGACCGGCATCACCCTCCCGCCGCGGCTGCCCCGGCTGACCAGCAAGCCTGGCAGCCGACGACCTCAGTCCGCCGCGCGCGCAGTCCCGCGGAGGACGAGACGCCGACTCGCCGGGGGATACACGACCAAACGCCGAAGGCATCCAAGATGGACGCCTTCGGCGTTTGGTCGCACCACCGGTACAGGGCTCGAACGGCTCGAACCAGGCCCAGTTCGTTGCCTCCCCAGTCGCCGGTGTTCTCACACAGTCAGGCGCGGTGTGGTCATCGGGTTTCCGTTGGCGGTGCCCTCGGCAGGCACCTCCTCCTGCACAGTAGGCCAGTGAGCGGTGATCTTCCCGTCCTCGTCGAGCCGCAAGATGCAGGCGGCGATCAGCGGCACCGGCATGAAGCCGGTAACCCGCGCATGGACGAAGACCTCGTTCCCTTCACCGAAGTTTCTCCACGACCGGTACGACGTCGTGTGCGAGAGGTTCCGGCGATGACCGCACGAGGACCGGCGCGGCAGCCTCGTCCTGGGTGACATCCCAATGTTCGGCGGCCTTGCCATCCTCGAAGCGGAAAGTGTCCACGATGACCTTCGTGGTGTTGCCCTGCCCCGTCACCTTGGACGCCACGCTGACCCAGTCACCGGAGGCGACCACCTTGTGCACGTCGAAGTGCAAGTCCGGCAGCAACGTGATCGCCTTCTTGATCCCGGCCACATGGCTCCAGATGGACGGCCGGCGAGCGTTGGCCTGCACCGCAGGGAGGGCCGGCCCCCTGAAGAATCTGGGCCAGAAGCTGGATGATCGGTCGATCGGCACGACGCCCAGCACTACACCTCCGACCGCGGAGGTCGTTCGCGCCCGAAACCTTCACAGCGGACGGGCTGGAAGGCCACGGCGTGCACACCGGTGTGGCCGACAGATCGACAGCTACCCCCGCGCGGCGCCGGCACCGCGCCCCTGTCCGTTCCTTCCGGTACTTCGTGACCGTCACGACGCCAGTCATCCAACGGGCGCCGCCCGCAGCGCCTGCACCCGACGATGGTCTCCATCAACTTCGGATCGCACACCACTGGAGCCGACCATGTCCAACAAGGACGTCCTGCGCACCGCCATGCACGAACTCTTCGAGCAGAAAGACCTGACAGCTCTGGACCGATACTGGGCGGAACCGTACGTCCAGCACAGTCCCCACCTCCCCAACGGCCTCGACGCCCTGCGCACCGCCGTGCCGTCGCTCGTCGGCTTCAGCTGGAACCCAGAAAGAATCTTTGAAGACGGCGACTACGTCATCGCCCACAGCAAGGTCAGCGGCTGGCTGCCTGAAGGCGACGCCGCGATCGTCGACATCTTCCGCTTCGACAACGGCCGCATCGTCGAGCACTGGGACGTCGTCCAGCCCTACCTCACCGCCGAACGGACGCTCAGCGGAAACAAGATGGTCTGAGCCCCCACGACTGAACCATCAGCCCATCCACACACGACAGGGGAACAACCATGCGAATCGGCATCATCGGAGCCGGCGCGATCGGCACCGCGTTCGCCCGGCGCCTCGTCGCAGCCGGCCACGAGGCGCTGCTGAGCAACAGCCGCGGCCCTGAAACACTCGCAGAACTCGTGGCCGATCTCGGGCCCGGCGCTATCGCCGCCACGAGGGACGAGGCCGCGCAGGCCGAGATCGTGGTGCTCGCCGTGCCCCACCCGCAGGCAGCCAAGGCGCTCGCCGGACTGCCCGACTGGAACGGCCGAGTGCTCGTCGACGCCACCAACGACTTCTCGGCACGCCCGGCACTCGGACAGCCGACGTCGAGCGAGCAGATCGCCGCGCTGGCCCCCAGTGCACACGTGATCAAAACCCTCAACCACCTCGGCGCGGCTGTCCTCGGAGCCGAGCCCCAGACCGCCGGCGGAAATCGCGTGCTGTTCGTCTCGGGAGACGACGCAGCCGCCAAGAAGACGTTGAGCGCCGTGCTCACCAACCTCGGCTACGCGCCGATCGATCTTGGCCGCCTCGCCGAAGGCGGAAAGCTGCACCAACTCGGCGGGCCGCTCGTCAGCATCGACCTCGTCCGGCTGGGGGCGAATCGATGAACGGACTCGTCTTGACCGCACCACCAGCGGTACCAGCCTCGAGGAGATGGCGTCCGATGGTCCGCCTGCGACGCGGCTCATACGGTCATTTTCTGACGACAGGCGCGGTCGTTCGGCCCGCGCCTGATGAGGCCGCTGTCGGCGACTGACGTAACTCGTCACTGTGGGGTTCCGGCTGCAGGGCGCCGCAAAATCTCGATGTTGCTCGGCCGGCACCAACCCGGGGCGCGAAGACCGCACAGCCGTTCGAGACGAACGTGGACAGTCTTTCTCACCAATTTCGCTGGGGCACAGCTGGGGCAAAGCCCCTCCCAGAACCGCGCTGAGCCGCACCGAAGTGCGCTCACTGCCCCAATCGACCTGCGGTTTCGCCAAAACCGCAGGTCAGGGGGCCTTGCGCACCTCATTGGCAGTGAGGGGGTCAGGGGTTTGAGTCCCCCTAGCTCCACTCTCTCGAAACCGCCCGCCACGATCAGCCGATCCTGGCGGGCGGTATTTCGTTGCACCCGGCGAAAGTTCGGCTACCGGGCAAACTACTGGGCCGTCCCCCTGTGGCCGACAATCTCCGAAGGTGCTGTCGAGTTCCGGGCGAGCCGTTCGTCATCCTCTTCGAGGCACCCGACGCACCGGCCTGGAGGACACGTGCAATACATGCTGCTGATCTACAACTGCGACCGGCCCGAACCCGGCGATCCCGCCTTCCCCGACGCCCTGGCCCGGGTCAACGCCTTCGCCGAGGAATGCCGGCGGCGGGGGGCGTTCGTCTCCGGGCACCCGCTCCAAGGCGAGCACACCGCCACCACCGTCAGCGTCCGCGACGGCAAGACGCTGATCACCGATGGGCCGTTCCCCGAGACCCACGAACACCTCGGTGGCACCTACGTCCTCGACTGCCGCGACCTCGACGAAGCCCTCGAGCTGGCCGCGCTCTGCCCGATGGCCGCCGATGGGACGATCGAAGTGCGGCCGATCGCCGGGGTTCCGGATCTCGACCACCGTCCGTCGACCGGCGCATGACGGCCGCGGCCGTCCTGTCGACGACCTTCCGCGAGCACCGCACGGTGATGCTCGCCGCCCTGGTTCGTGTGCTGGGTGACTTCGAACTCGCCGAAGACGCGCTGCAGGACGCGTGCGCGCTCGCCCTGCGCCGCTGGGACGACCAGCCGCCCGGCGATCCGGTGGCCTGGCTGCTGACCGCGGCCCGCAACAGGGCGATCGACCGTCTCCGGCGGGCCCGCACCGGCCGGGACAAGCTCGCCCGGCTCGCACCACCGCCGGAGGCGGCGACCGTGGACTTCGACGAACAGCGCCTGCTCGGCGTCGGCGACGAGCGGCTCAGCCTGCTCTTCACCTGCTGCCACCCGGCCTTGGCCGAGGAAGCGCGGGTCGCCCTGACGCTGCAGGCCGTGGCCGGCCTGACCGCCGGGCAGATCGCCCGGGCCTTCCTGGTCGCCGAGCCGGCCCTGGCCCAGCGGCTCGTGCGGGCCAAGCGCAAGATCCGCGACGCGGGCATCAGCCTCGACGTCCCCGCCGACCACCTGCTGCCCGAGCGGCTCTCCGGCGTCCTCGCGGTGATCTACCTGATCTTCACCCGCGGCTACACCGCCGGCGGCGACCAGCCCGAATACCGCGAACTGCAGCAGGAGGCGATCCGCCTCGCCAAGCTCGTCGCCACCCTGATGCCCGACGAACCGGAAGCCCTCGCCCTGGTCGCGCTGCTGCTGGCCCACCACGCGCGCTCGGCCGCCCGGTACACGCCGGCCGGGGACCTCGTCCTGCTCGAAGACCAGGACCGGTCCCGCTGGGACCGTGCCGAGATCGCCGAAGCCGTGCGGCTGCTGGACCGGGCCCTGCGGTTCGGGACGTCCGGGCCCTACCTGCTGCAGGCGACCGTCGCGGTCCTGCACGCCCAGGCGCCGACGGCCGAAGAAACGAACTGGCCCGCGATCGCCGCGGTGTACGAGCAGCTGCTCGCCGCGACGCCGTCGCCGGTGGTCGCGCTCAACCACGCCGTCGCGGTCGCGATGGCCACCACCCCGGCCGAGGGGCTGGCCCTGATCGACCGGATCGACGGCCTCGACGGCTACCACCTGCGGCACGCCGCCCGCGCCGATCTCCTGCGCCGCCTCGGCCGGACCGGCGACGCGGTCGCGGCGTACCGGCGCGCTCACGAACTCGCCACCAACCCCGCCGACCAGCGGTACCTCGCCGGCCGCGTCCGAGCGCTCGAAAAGTCTGCCGATCGGCGCAACGGGATGCCGCGCGGGAATTGAAGCCGATACCGTCCACACCGGACCCGATCCCAGGAGCAGCGGAGAGGCCACGATGAGCACAGAACCCGACAAATCACACCGCCGTCGCGCGGAAACGCTGCGCACGGCGATGGGCGGCGACACCGGGATCACCGAGGCAGCGCTACGCACTGCCGTCGCGGGCCGCGCGGCGGGTGGGCCGCCCGTCGCCGAACCGTACGACGAGCTGGCGCGGCAGATCGGGGCCGCCTCCTACCGGGTCACCGACGCCGAGGTCGAGGCCGTGCGGCAAGCGAGCGGTAGTGACAAGGCCGCGTTCGAGATCGTCCTGTCCGCCTGCGTCGGCGCGGGCCTGGCCCGGTGGGACGCCGCCGCGCGGGTGATCGCGGAGGCGACCGATGCGCCTGCCTGAAGTCGAACGCGGCGACGGTCTCCGCAGCAGGCTGCTGATCCGGGTCATCTCGCTGGCGCTGGGCGCGCGTCTTCCGGACGCGGCCCGGGTTGCCTTCTACCACAAGGGTTTCGTCGGGACGGCGCTCGGCGCGTGGACGCAAGCGGCGATGCGCGGGCCGAGCGGGTGGTCCGTCGCGGAGCGGGAGCTGATGGCCGCGATGGTCGCCAAGTGGAACTCGTGCCCCTTCTGCGTCGGGGCGCACCGGGCCATCGCCGTGCACGGGATGGACACGGCGGTGGCCGACGCGGCCCTCGCCGACTACCACACCGCGCCGATCTCGGACCCGTTGCGCGCCACGCTCGGCGTGCTGGAAACCATGACACTGCACCCCGAAGACCTGGAGAGCGGGCACATCCGGGCGGCGCTGGCCGCGGGAGTGACGCGGCGGCAGCTCGAAGACGCGGCCGCGGTCGCAGCCGTGTTCAACATCGTCACCCGCTACGCCAACGCGCTGGGCTTCGCCATCCCGACCGACGCCGAGTTCGGCAAAGCCGCGGGCATGATGCTCAAGCGCGGCTACGCCTGACCTGAACCCGCGCTCACGCCGCGGACGTGCTGGGCTCCGTCCGGTGGCCGGCCGCGTAGTGGGCGGTGCCGATCGCTCCGGCGACCGCGAGGACGAACCCCGCCACGGCCGCGGCGGTGAAGCCCTCGCGGACGCGGTCGTTCAGCAGCGCCACGCCGATGAGCGAGGACACCGCCGTGTTGGTGGTGAACATGATGGCGGTGACCGCGGTCGCCCGGCCGCGTTGCAGGGCCATCGCGAACGCCACCGCCGCGACGAGCCCGTTGGCGATCATCGCCCACAGCGCCGGCTCGAGGACGAGGTGCCAGACCGGCCCGGACGCGTCGAGCGTGCGCGCCGCGATCCCGACGGTGCTGAACCCCAGCCCGGCGCAGAACCCCAGCACGATCGGCGCCCAGCGGCCGTTTCCGCGCTGGGCGGTGAACGCGATCGCCGCGATGACCACCGCCACGCCCACCAGCAGCAGCTTCCACCCGGGCGGCAGGAGGCGCGCGGGGCCCGGGTCCGCGGACAGGCCGAGCAGCACCAGGCCGGTCGCCCCCACGCCCAGCGCGGCCCACCCGGCGCCGGCCAGCCGGACGCCGAGGATCGCGGAGATCGTCGCGGTCACGCCGACGCTGAACGCGAGTACCGACTGGACCAGGAACAGCGGCAGGCGGTGCAGGGCCGCGGCGGCGAAGACGAACCCGAGCAGATCGACGCCCACCCCGAGGAAGTAGAGCGGCTGCCGGCGCAGCGCGACCAGATCCTGGGGCGAGCCGCCGAAGGCCCCGGCCCGCCGGACGCCGGCCGACTCCAGGATGGAACCGCTGCCCGAGGCGACGGCGGCCAGCACGGCGAGGACGTATCCGAGGATCACCGCCCGAGTGTGCCAGTCCGGCCGTCGTCCCGGAATCCGCCCGGCGCGGTGCCGAACTGGCGCTTGAACGCGTGCGAGAAAGCGAACGGCGAGGCGTAACCGACCTTCGCGGCGATCGACGGCAAGGCCAGGTCGGTGTCCTGCAGCAGCCGTGCCGCGGTGGTGAGCCGCCACCAGGTCAGGTACGCCATCGGCGGCCGGCCGGTCAGCGCGGTGAAGCGGCGGGCCAGGGTGGCCCGGGACAGGCCGACCCGGGCGGCCAGGTCTTCGACCCGCCACGGCGCTTCGGGGTGCTCGTGCAGCGCTTCCAGCGCGGCCGCGACTTCCGGGTCCCGCAGCGCCTGCGGCCAGCCCGGGTCCGGGTGGTCGGCCAGCCGGGCGCGGATCAGGTAGACCAGCAGCACGTCCAGCAGGCCGGAGAGGACCGTCGCCGAGCCCGGCCGCCGCTCGCTCACCTCGACCCCGAGCAGGTCGATCGCCGCGCGCAGTTCGGGGTGGCGCCCGACCTCGGCGGGCAGGTGCACGACCTCCGGCAGGCTCGCGAGCAAGGGGTGCTGCCGCGCGTGGGACAGCCGGTACTTGCCGCACAGGAACTCGGTGCGCCCGGCCGGCTCGGCCACCGCCGTCTCGAACGGCACCGCGCCGGCAGGACCGCGTCGCCGGGACCGAGCGCCACCGGCTCCCCGTCGTCCGGGACCAGCCAGCCGCTGCCGCGCAGCAGCACGTGGAAACCCGCACCTTCGTACGGCGCGAAGCGGTAGCACCAGTCCGGACCGGCCTGCAGCCGGTTCGACGTGGGCCGGCCGACCCGCACCGCGGCGATCGCGTCACTGAGCACGTCCACACGGACAGCGTAGCCCTGAGACGATCGAGCATCGAAACAAGCCGATGACGCATGGAAACGCTCGCTCGGCCGTCCTAGCGTGGCGTCATGCACATCGGTGAAGTGGAAGTCGTCAAGGTCGTCGAGTGGCAGGGCGAGATCGCCCCGGTGCAGACGATCATCCCCGGCAGCCCGCCGAAGCTCTGGACCGGCAACGCCGGCTGGCTCGCCCCCGACCACTGGAACCCGGAAACCGGCGGCTACCGCGGTGCCGTGCAGACCTGGGTGCTCCGCAGCGAAGGCCGGGTGATCCTGGTCGACACCGGGGTCGGCAACGACCGGGACCGGCCGCAGATCCCGCTGTTCGACCACCTCGCGACGCCGTTCCTCGAGCGGCTGGCCGCGGCCGGCGTCCGGCCCGAGGACGTCGACGTCGTCGTCAACACCCACATCCACTACGACCACGTCGGCTGGAACACCGAACTGCGCAACGGCGACTGGGTGCCCACCTTTCCCCGCGCCACCTACCTGATCCCCCGCGTCGACCAGGGGTACTTCGACCCGGGCAACGCCCATCGCCGTCCCGCCCCGCGCACTCCGCACGAGCAGCTTCGCCGCGAAGGCAGCCTGCTCGTCTACGCCGACAGCGTCGCCCCCGTGCTCGGCCGGGCCGAACTGTGGGAAGACCACCACCGCCTCGACCGCAACCTCACCCTCGAAGCCGCCCCGGGCCACACCCCCGGCGCGTCGGTGCTGCGGGTGTCCTCCGGCGCGGGCCGGGCGGTGTTCGTCGGCGACCTCCTGCACAGCCCCGCCCAGATCGTGGCCCCGGAGCACAGCAGCTGCTTCTGCGAAGACCCGCGGCAGGCCGCCACCACCCGGCGAGCGATCCTCGAACGCGCGGCGGACACCGGCGAGCTCGTCGTCCCCGCTCACTTCGGAGGATCGGGCGCGGCCGAGGTCCGCCGCGACGGCAGCCGGTTCGCGGTGCACCGGTGGGCCACGGAGGACTGAAGCAGGTCAGCGTCCGGCGCGTTGCGTTCGGTTGATCCGGGTGCCGGGTCGGACCTACGCTTCAGCGTCGATGATTGCCGAGGAGGATCGATGCGAGGCGTCTGCCGCGGCCGTGGTCTGTTGTTGCTCGTCTCCTGCGTCCTGTCCGCCGGGTTGGTGGCCGCGACGAGCCCGGCGGCCGAGGCGGCGCCGGTGTTCTCCCCCGGTGCGCCGGGCGCCGGCGACCCGTACTTCCCCGACATGGGCAACGGCGGCTACGACGTCGGCCACTACGACATCCGGCTCGCGTACGACCCCGGCACCCAGGCGATCGACGCGACCACCACGATCTTCGCCACGGCCACCCAGCACCTCTCCCGTTTCGACCTGGACTTCCAGGGGCCGCTGACGATCAGCAGGCTCTCGGTGAACGGCCGGAACGCCGCCTTCACCCGCAGCGGTGCCCAGGAGCTGGTGATCACCCCGCCGTCCGGGCTGCGGAAGGGCACCCCGTTCGTCGTCTCGGTGTCCTACGCCGGCGTGCCGCAGAAGATCGACGACCCCGCGCTGGGCCTGTCCGGCTGGGTCGCCACCAAGGACGGTGCGGTCGCGCTCAACCAACCGATCGGTGCGGCGACCTACTACCCGGTCAACGACACCACCGACGACAAGGCGACCTACACCCAGACCATCACCGTGCCGGCCGGGCTCACCGTGCTGGCCAACGGCGAACCCGGGCCCACCACCACCCGCGATCACCGGACCACCTTCCGCTGGACCATGAACCGGCCGATGGCCAGCGAGCTGAGCATGCTCGCGATCGGCGATTACAACGTCACCCGCGGCGTGGCGGCCGGCGGCCTGCCGAACCTCACCGCGATCGGCCGGTCGATCGACACGAAACCCGGTCAGGGCAAGGTGTTCAACCAGACCACCGCGCAGATCGTCCAGTGGGAGTCGTCGGTGTACGGCACCTACCCGTTCGACTCGACCGGCGGCATCCTCGCCGACGTCGGCGTCGGCTACGCCCTCGAGACGCAGAGCCGGCCGGTCTACGACCACAAGACCAGCGACGTCGACGGCGACCTGCTCGCCCACGAACTCGGCCACCAGTGGTTCGGCGACAGCCTCACCCCGGTGCACTGGTCGGACATCTGGCTCAACGAAGGCTTCGCGACCTACTCGGAGTGGCTCTACCAGGAGAAGTTCAACGGCGTCCCGGTGCAGCAGACGTTCGAGAAGACGTACGCGGACGAAGAGGACTGGAGCGGCCAGGTCGCCGACCCGGGCCGCGACCACATCTTCGACGACCTGGTCTACAACCGCGGCGCGATGACCCTGCACGCGTTGCGCACGAAGATCGGTGACCGCGCCTTCTTCCGGGTGCTCAAGGAGTGGCCGTCGGCGAACCGGTACACCAACGTCTCGACGCGGCAGTTCATCCGGTTCGTCGAGCGGCTGACCGGCCGCGACCTCGGCTCGTTCTTCCGGACCTGGCTCTACCAGCCCGGCAAGCCGTCCCTCTGAGCCGGTGTCGGCACCGCGGGTGCCGGACCCGCGGTGCCGCCGACGTGGACGGGGCTCAGCCCTTGGCGGTCAGCTCCAGCAGCCGGCCGGTCAGGTCCAGGTGTTCCTCGACGCTGCTGGTCAGGTAGGTGAGGTCCACGAACGTGTGGTCCGGCGCCACCAGTTCGACGATCTTGGTGACCGACTCGGCGATCGCCTCCGCTTCGGTGCCCGGGGCCGCGTTCACCCGCAGCGCCACGCCCAGCGCCTGCGGGTCGCGGCCGGCGCGCTCGGCGTCCGCGCGCAACTTGGCCAGGGTCGAGGTGATCACGTCCGCGGGGAACTGCTCGGGCACCGACCAGACCGGCAGCCAGCCGTCGGCCCGCTCGGCCACGCGGCGCAGCGACTTCTCGCCGAAGCCGGCCAGGTGCACCGGCGGCTTGCGCACCGGCTTCAGCGCGACGTTCGACTCCGCGATCTTGTAGCCGACGCCCTCGTGCGTCACGGTGTCCTTGGACCACCACGTTTCCAGGAGGTCGAGCAGGTCGTCGAGCCGCTTGCCGCGTTCGGACATCGGCACGCCGACCGCCGCGTACTCGTCCGGGGACCAGCCGATGCCCAGGCCGGGGAGCAGCCGCCCGTTGCTCGCGACGTCGATGCTGGTCAGCAGCCTGGCGAAGTTGGCGGGCTGGTACTGGGTCGCGTTGATGGTGCTCGACCCGAGCACCGCGGTCTCGGTCACGGCCGCGGCGATGGCCAGCGCGGTGAACGGGTCCTGCGCGGTGTGGAACTCCTCGGGCATGGTGTCGTAGCCCGGATACGGCACGACCGGGTCGACCGGCGACAGCAGCCGGTCGCCGACCCACAACCCGGCCGCGCCGGCCCGTTCCGCCTCGCGCGCGTACCGCGCGATCCCGCCCGGCGTGGCCGCCGCCTTGCCGAACACCGGAAGGCTGAAACCAAGTGGCATTGCTTCTCCCCTGGAGAGTGACTGGACTTCGTTCGGTCCTCCTGCCACTACTACTCGCATCCAGTTGCGCGTTCAAGCAGTTCCCGGTTCCTGCCGCCGGTGCCCGGATGGCCTATGCTGAGGGCAGCGGTCGAGCCGACGGCCGGCACGAGACTCCCCCTGCGCTCGGGGCATCAGTTGTCGCGCGGTTTTCCGTTCCGCGATTTCACTTCAGCGTTGTACCTAGGGTGTGGCCGACGAAAGAGGCCACCATGACCACCTGCCACCACACGCTGCCCACGGTTTCCGGCACGGTCGAACCGCCGGTCGCTTTCCGCCTCACCGCCCACCGGCCCGCACCGGGCACCGCGGTCGTCGAAGCGGCCGGGGACCTGGACCTCGCCACGGCCCCGCGGCTGCGCGACCTGATCGCCACCACGGTCTCGAGCACGCCGACCCACCTGGTGATCGACCTGTGCGGCGTGCAGTTCCTCAGCGCCACGGGCTTGGCCGCCGTCGAGCACGGCTACCTGCTCGCCACCGGCCGGGGCATCGCCTGCACCGTGCGCGTCGACCCGGCGGGCCGGGTGCTGCGCGTGCTCCGCCTGCTGCCGTGGCGGTTCGCCGAGGCGGTCGAAGCGGCCTGACGCGGTCGGCGCCGGGAAAGCGCGACCGAGTCCAGCAGTGTTCTCGCGTACCCGGTGACGGCCGCCTCGATTCCCTTGCTGCCGGGGGAAGTGCAGTCCACCACCAAGACCACATTGGACTTCCGGGCGACGAACACGACCAGGCTCCCGTGCGTGCTGATCCGGGCCTCGTCCGCCGACTCCGTCCACCGGTGTGTCCGCACCGAGCGCCAACCCCGCGGACGGCCTGGCGGCGGCGAGCACGTCGTCGGCCACCGGAAGACGCTGCGGGCCGTGACCGCGCAGAGCACCACCCGACGACGTGGCGTGTAACGGTGGCCGGTCCGTCCGACGACTCCCCGCGGTAAGCGGTCCTCTCAGGGGGGGTGGCTGTCCCGGGGTGCGCTCCGGGCCGGACGAGCGGGGAGTGCGGATTGCACCGGATCATGCCGATCTACCTGGTGGTGAACACTTCGCCGTCGATGGCCGGGCGCCTGGTCGAGATCGAGCACGTGCTCACCGCGATGACCGACGAACTGCTGGAGTCGCCGCTCCTGGGCGACCGGGTCCGGGTCTGCCTGGTGGCCTTCGCCGAAAACGCCCGGTGCGTCCTGCCGCTTTCGGACCTGACCGAGGTGACCGGCCTCCCCGCCCTGTCGCCGGGCCGGGAAACCCGGTTCGGCCCCGCTTTCCAGCTGCTCACCCGGCTGACCGACGCGGACGCGGCCGCCCACCTGGCCGCCGGGGTGTCGTTCCACCGGCCGCTGGTGCTGCTGGTGACCGACGGCGTCCCCGCGGACCGCGGCTGGCGGGAGGCGCTGAACGAGTTCTACCGGCACGCCCACCCCCGCGTCATCCTCATCACCGTGGGCGTGGAGCGGTCGCAGGCGCAGCACATCCTCGACGCGATGCAGGTTTCCGGGATGCGCCTGCTGAGCGACTCCCCGGACCAGCCGCTGGCCAAGCAGATCCTGGCCGATCTGCTGTCCTACACCGACCAGCTCGTGACGTCCCGGGCGATCCGGCACCGGGACGACTCGGCGTGAGCGCCGAAGCCTGGCCGCCGGTACCGCCCCGCATCGCGGAAGCCGAGGTCGCGGTCGGCGAGCAGCTGGCGCGCGGCGGGGCGTCGGCCGTCTTCTCGATCGCCGGCCCGCGGAAGACGTTGCTGTACAAGAAGTACACCGAACCGCGGGACGCCGCGGAGCTCGACGGGCTGGTCGGGACGCACGCCGGCTGGGACGCGAAAACGCTCGGCCACGTCCGGCGCACGCTGGCCTGGCCGGTCGCCACCGTCGGCGAAGGCGACCAGGCCGTCGGGGCGCTGGTCGTGCGGGCCGCGGCCGAGTTCCAGTTCACCCTGCCTTCGGGCCGAACGCGGGTCCGCGACTTCAACTTCCTGTTGTACGAAAAGCGGTCCGAGAAGCTCGGCGTGCCGCGAGCCACCGACCGCGAGAAGGTCGATCTGCTGCGCGCCCTGCTGGACGTCCTGTCCTGGCTGGACGACCACGGCTTCGTGCACGAGGACCTCGCGTCGCACAACCTCCTGTGGAAGCTCGACCCCGCCGAGGTGTTCGTCCTCGACTGCGACTCGCTGCGGCCGCTCGCCGGCGAAAGCTCCGCGCCGCTCTACACCACGGTCGACTGGACCGACCGCCGCGTGCTCACCGAGGAGGTCGCGCGCCCGGACCGGGCGTCGACGTCCTACGTCCTCGGCCTGCTGGTGCCGCGGGTGCTGGTCTCGCCCCACTGGTACCCGGGTGACGCGCTGCCGCCTGAACGGCTGCCCGCCGCGCTCACCGAGCTGGTCGTCCGGGCGTCCGGACCGGCCGGGTCCCGGCCGTCGCTGACGGAATGGGGCCGGGGCCTGGACAAGGCGTCGGCGCAGACCACCGGCACCGTGGTGGAACCGGCGCCGGTCGGCGACCCGGCCGCCGTGCGGACGGCGGACCGGTGGATCTTCGCCGGCGGGCTGCTGCTCGGGGCGCTGCTCGCGATCTTCGTCCTGGTGAGGTTCGTGTGAGCACGTCGAAACTGGCCGGAGTTTCGGAGTGGGCGGCGCAGGCCGCGCAGATCACCACCGGCGTGGCGGGCCTGTCCTACGCCTTCGGCTGGCTCCTGATGGCCCGCTTCTACGGCGTGCTCGGCGTCGACCCGGAAGACGTCGGGATCACCTTCACCTGGCTGGTCGCCCGCGCGTTCCTGGTCGGCCTGGTCGCCCTGGCGGCGTTCCTGGCCGTCCGGTGGTTGCAGAACCGGGCGACGTCGGCGCAGTCGACGTGGATCCGGCTGTCCTTCGGCACCGGCGTGCGGTCACTGGCGGAGGTGCGGCTTCCGCTGCCCGGGCGTTACCTGCTCCGCGGCCTGGCCGGTGCGCTGGCCGGGTTCGCGGTGGTCTTCCTGGTGGTGCTGCCGTTCCGGCTGGGCGACCGGTTCGCGGCCGACGCGCTGGCCGGCCGCCCGGTGGCTTTCGGCGTCCTCGGCACGACGGTGATCCGGGCGCCGGAAGTCCGGCTTTCGTCGGCCGACCCCGCGAATCCGGCGCCGGCACCGGGATGTGTGCTGCGGCTGGGCGGGAACGCGGGCACGTCGCTCTTCATCGCCGGTGGGCGGGTGATCCGCGTGTCCGACCAGAACGTCACCGTCTCGTCGTCCTGCTGAACCCGAAAGTTTCGGCGGGAATTCCGTTCTTTTCGAAACCGGGTGCGGTGGGGAATAACCCCAATTCCGGTCCGGCTATTGGTTGACGTTTGTCCGGATCGAGAATAAGCTGCTGCCACCCTGGGAGCGCTCCCACATGAACCGCACGTTCTTCCGAGAATGGAGGCTCATTCCATGCGCAGGCGCACCTTCTTCGGGGCCGGCACCGGACGGCGGGGGCTCATCGCCCTCGTCACCGCCGGGCTGGCCTGCCTGTTCGTCGGGGTTCCCACCGCCTCGGCGCACGGGACCATCGTCGGCCCCGCCACCCGGGCCTACCAGTGCTGGAAGGATTGGGGCAGCCAGCACACGAACCCCGCCATGCAGCAGCAGGACCCGATGTGCTGGGCGGCTTTCCAGGCCAACGCCGACACCATGTGGAACTGGATGAGCGCGTTGCGGGACGGGCTGCACGGCAACTTCCAGGGCGCGACGCCCGACGGGCAGCTGTGCAGCAACGGCCTGTCTCGCAACAACTCCCTGAACACCCCCGGCCAGTGGCGGACCACCACCATCGGCAGCACCTTCTCGATGCACCTCTACGACCAGGCCAGCCACGGCGCCGACTTCATCCGGGTCTACGTCAGCAAGAACGGCTACGACCCGGTCACCCAGCGCCTCGGCTGGGGCAACCTGGACCAGGTGACGCAGACCGGCCGCTACGCCCCGGCGAAGGACATCACCTTCAACGTCCAGACCTCCGGCTACCGCGGGCACCACGTGATCTTCACGATCTGGCAGGCTTCCCACCAGGACCAGACGTACATGTGGTGCAGTGACGTGAACTTCGGCTGACCGCATTCCGTGCCGCATCGAACAGCCCTGGCGCTGCTCGATGCGGCACGGCCGTGTTCTTTCCTGACCGATTCCGATCGTTTTCCTTCGAAACCCTGGCCGGTTCCCCGGGCGAGGTGTTACCCAATGTCTCGAAGCTGCGCAGGGATCCGGGAAGGAACGAACCGATGAAACCGACCCACTCCGTGCTCCGCAGGACGCTTTCCAAGGCGGTGCGGTTCCTGGCGCTGACCGCACTGGCCGGCGGACTGCTGGCCGCCGTCCCGCCGCAGGCCCAGGCGGCCACCTCCGGGTTCAAGGGCGTCAACTGGGCCGACACGCGGGACAACTTCGTCAACGGCGTGCTGTACGTCTCCGGGCTCGGCGCCGCCGACACGTACTCCTCGGCCGCCGCCACCGCGAACCAGGTCGTCGGCCAGCTGTACTCGATCACCGGGGCCGACACGGTCCGGATGCCGATCAACGAACCGACGGTCTCCGGCTACTGGGGCACCTACACCGGGGCGATCGACACGGCGCTCACCAAGGGCAAGGTGATCCTCGCCTACTGGGCCTACACCGGCGGCAAACCCACCGACACCGGCCGGTTCCAGCAGATGTGGGACACGGTCGTCGCCAAGTACGGCAGCAACCCGAACGCCTACTTCGAGGTCATCAACGAGCCGTACGCCTACAGCGCTTCCGCGCTCAACGACTTCTACACCGCCTGGCTGGCCAGGTACCCCGGCATGCCGCGCGGCCGGGTCATCCTCGACGGCACCGGGTACGCCCAGAACGTGCCCGCGGTCGGCGGCGACCGGCGGCTCGACGGGACGCTGCTGGCGGCCCACGACTATTCGTTCTTCGCCGGCTACGAAAGCGAAACCGAGTGGGCGGACCACCTCGGCGGCTCGATCGGCGCGTACGCGGACCGGACCGTCGTCACCGAGTGGGGCGGCCCGATGTCGCCCGGAAGCAAGAACGGCGTGCAGTACGACACGCTCGACTACAGCATCCCGAGCGGCTCGTTCTTCGCCGACTACATCCGGGGCGTGAGCGGCAAGATGCGCAGCCTCGGCGTCGGCAGCGTGTACTGGCCGGGCCTGCGCGACGGCGACTGGTACAGCATGACGACCAAGACCGGCACCGGGCCGGGGATCAAGCTGTCGCTGTCCAACCCGAGCGGGCTGACCCGGCTGCGGTACGCGTGGGGCCTGGGCGACGGCGGCGGCACGTACGTCCGGATCGTCAACGCGGCCACCGGCCTGTCCGTCGACGGCCTGGGCCGCACGGCCGGTGGCTCCCCCGCCGGCCAGGCGAGCGCCGACCCCGGCCGCGCCGACCAGCAGTGGGTCATCGAGAACGCCGGCAACCGCGTGCGGATCAAGAACCGCGCCACCGGCCTCTACCTCGACGGCGCGGGTCGCACCGCCAACGGCGCCGCGGCGGCCCAGTATGCCGGGAGCGGCAGCGGCAACCAGCTGTGGTCGGTGGTGACCGACGCGAACAACGTCCGCATCCGCAACAGCAGCACCGGCCTGTACCTCGACGGCATGGGCCGCGCCGGCAGCGGCGCCGACGTCGGCCAGTACGGCGACAGCGGCAGCGCCAACCAGCGGTGGCGCATCGTCGCCGCCGGCTGAAAGCGTCACCCGGACGGGGCCGGTTTCCGGTCCCGTCCGGACTTTGTGCACCGCAACGTCGCATTTGCCCGCTGATTGCTGCCCGCACGCATGTTTTGCGGAACGCAACGGTGTCAACCCGTGATCGAGCACGCCGTCGCGGGAAGGAACGAAGATGCGAGCGCTGACCGTTGTGCCGGAACAGAAGGGCTCCCTGCGGGTCGCCACGGTGCCCGACCCGCAACCGGCGCACGGCGAGCTGCTGGTCCGCGGCCTCGCGCTCGGCGTGTGCGGCACGGACAAGGAGATCGCCCGCGGCGAGTACGGCTGGGCACCACCCGGCCGGGACCGCCTGGTGCTGGGGCACGAATCACTCGGGCAGGTGATCACCGCCACCGGTGACTTCGCCGAGGGCGACCTCGTCGTCGGCGTCGTCCGGCGGCCCGACCCGGTGCCGTGCGGCGCGTGCGCGGCCGGCGAGTTCGACATGTGCCGCAACGGCCGCTACACCGAGCGCGGCATCAAGGAGATCGACGGCTACGGCAGCGAACTGTGGACCGTCGAGGCGGACTACGCGGTGCGCCTCGATCCCCGCCTGCGGGACGTCGGCATGCTGATGGAACCCACGACGGTGGTCGCGAAGGCGTGGGAGCAGATCCAGCGCGTCGGGGAACGCGCGTGGTTCGAACCGAAGCGGGTGCTGGTGACCGGCGCGGGCCCGATCGGGTTGCTCGGCGCGCTGCTGGGCGTCCAGCGCGGCCTCGACGTCCACCTCCTCGACCGCGTCACCGACGGCCCCAAGCCCCGCCTGGCCGAGGCGCTCGGCGCGACCTACCACCACGAGCCGATCGAGAAGGTGCTGGCGTCCCTGGAGCCGGACATCGTCCTCGAAGCCACCGGCGCCGGCTCGCTGGTGTTCGACGCGATGGCGGGCACCGGTTCCTACGGCATCGTCTGCCTCACCGGCGTCTCCTCCACCGGGCGCAGCCTGACCGTGGACGCCGGGACGATCAACCGCGAGCTCGTTCTCGAGAACGACGTCGTCATCGGCTCGGTCAACGCCAACCTCCGCCACTACCGGGCCGCCGCCGACGCACTCGGCCGCGCGGACCCGGACTGGCTGGGCGGGCTCGTCACCCGGCGGGTGCCCTTGAGCCAGGCGGCCGACGCCTTCGAAGCGGGCGACGACGACGTCAAGGTCGTCCTCGACCTCGAGCGCTGATCGCCGTGGCCCCGATCGAGGACTACGCCCTCCTGGGCGACCTGCACACGGCCGCGCTGCTCTCGCGCGACGGCGCGATCGACTGGCTGTGCCTGCCGCGCTTCGACTCCCCGGCCTGTTTCGCCGCCCTGCTGGGCGACGAGCACGCCGGCACCTGGCGGCTCGCCCCGGCGGGCGGCGGGCCCGCGACCCGGCGTTCGTACCGCGGCGGCTCGCTGATCATGGTGACCGAATGGGACACCGCCGACGGCACCGTCCGCGTCCTGGACTTCATGCCGCCGCGCGGGGAAGCCGCCGACGTCGTCCGGATCGTCGAAGGCGTGTCCGGCCGGGTGCCGATGCGCATGCTGCTGCGGCTGCGGCTCGACTACGGTTCCGTCACCCCGTGGGTCCGGCAGGAGAACGGCGAGTTCGTCGCGGTCGCCGGCCCGGACGCGATCCGGGTCCGCACGCCGGTGCCGCTGCACGGCGAGGACCTGGCCACGCACGCCGAGTTCACCGTCGCCGCCGGTGAGCGCGTCCCGTTCGTCCTCACCCACAACGCCTCCTACCGGCCGCGGCCGCGGTTCGCCGACGCCGAGGCCGCGCTCGCCGACACCGAACGCTTCTGGGCGGACTGGATCGGCCGCTGCCGGTACCGGGGACAGTGGCCGGACGCGGTCCGGCGCGCGCTGATCACCCTGAAGGCCCTGACCTACGCCCCGACCGGCGGCATTCTCGCCGCCGCGACGACGTCACTGCCGGAACAGCTCGGCGGGCCGCGCAACTGGGACTACCGCTACTGCTGGCTGCGCGATTCGACGTTCACCCTACAGGCCCTGATCGGCACCGGCTACCACGACGAGGCTCGCGCCTGGCGGGAATGGCTCGTCCGCGCGGTGGCCGGCGACCCGGCCGACCTGCAGATCATGTACGGCCTCGACGGCACCCGCCGGCTCCCGGAGTCCACTTTGGACTGGCTGGCCGGCTACGAAGGCTCGGCGCCGGTCCGGGTCGGCAACGCCGCGGCGGACCAGTTCCAGCTCGACGTCTGGGGCGAGGTCCTCGACGGGCTGCACCTGGTCCGCGAGGCCGGGCTCCCGACGTTCCACCCGGCCTGGGACCTGCAGCGCGGCCTGCTCGACTTCCTCGAAGGGCACTGGGACCAGCCGGACAACAGCCTCTGGGAGGTCCGCGGCGACCGGCGGCACTTCGTCCACTCCAAGGTGCTGGCCTGGGCCGGCGTCGACCGCGCGGTGCACACGGTGCGGGCGCACGGTCTCGACGGCCCGGTCGAGGACTGGCGGGCGCTGCGGGAGAAGATCCACCAGGACGTCTGCGCGCACGGGTACGACCCCGACCGCAACACGTTCACCCAGTTCTACGGCTCGCGCGGGCTGGACGCGGCACTGCTGCTCATCCCGCGCGTCGGCTTCCTGCCGGCGGAGGACCCGCGGGTCCGCGGGACGGTGGACGCGGTCCGCGCCGAGCTCGCCCACGACGGCTTCGTCCGGCGCTACGACGCCGACGCGGACGGCGGGGTGGACGGGCTGCCGGGCGGCGAAGGCAGCTTCCTGGCCTGCAGCTTCTGGCTCGCCGACGCCCTGCACGCAACCGGCCGCCCCGACGAGGCCCGCTCGCTGTTCGAGCAGCTTTTGGGGCTGCGCAACGACGTCGGACTGCTCTCGGAGGAGTACGACACGGATTTGGGACGTCAGGTGGGCAACACGCCGCAGGCGTTCAGCATGGTCGGACTGGTCAACACGGCCCGGCAGCTCTCGGGGTCGCAGACCGGGACGAACGCTCCGGGCGAGGACCAGCGCTCCTAGGCGTGCAGTCGGCGCACCACTGCCGGCCTGCAACGCCGCATCGTCATGCGCCGAGCCGATGTGCTCGATGTCCCGCGACCCGCGACGCGAGGTGTGCACGATCTGCACCGCCCTGGCCCCCGACGCCGTCTTCACCGTGCGCACATACGCCACGAGAGACAGCCTGGAACCGGCCGCTCAGTGCGCAGATTTTCACCCCTCACACGACGAAACCGCAGCTCAACAGCCAGCACCCTACCCAAGATCTGCGATCTTGAGCCAAAGTCGGGTAAGGTGTCCGAATGATCATGCGGGTGGCGGTTCCCGTGCTGCCGTGCCGAGATGTGCAGGCAGCGCGGTCGTACTTCACGGACGTGCTCGGATTCGACACCATATTCACCTGGGAGACCCCACCCAGCTACGCGGCCGTGGTCCGCAACTCCGCCGAGTTCCACCTGTCCGCCGAAAGCAGCGTCGACCCGGCCAAGGTGACGGTTGTCGTCGACGACGTCGATTCCTGCCACGACGAGCTGCGCGCCCGCGGCGCCGACATCGTCGAGCCACTGGCTGACCGGCCCTACGGGATGCGCGACTTCAACGTACGGACACCCGATGGGCACTTGTTGGTCTTCAGCCAGCCGCTTACCGAGTCCGAGTGACCATCAGCGGACCAGCCGGAAGAATGACCGGACCTCGTCGATGAACAACGCCGGCTGCTCGAACGCCGCGAAGTGGCCGCCCTTGCCGGGCTCGTTCCAGGACCGGATGTTCGGGAACCGGCGCTCCGCCCACCGCCGAGACGGGCGCTGCAGCTCCTTGAGGAAGACCGAACAGCCGGTGGGTACGGGCACCGGCGCCCGGCCGACCCGGAGATCTCATCCCGGGTAATAGCCCGATGCAGGTCGCCACCGGAGTCGGTCCACGACCAGCTGCCCTGGGCACCGAACCGCCGGTAGCCGAGCCGGGCCATCAGCTCGCACCACGCGTCGGACATCCGCTCGATCCCCCACCCCGGCGCGGCCGGCTTGTCGCTGAAGCCGTAACCGGGAAGCGATGGGCAGGCCCCTAGAACCGGCCGCTCAGTGCGCAGATTTTCGCCGTTCACACGACGAAACCGCAGCTCAACAGCCAGCACCCCACCCAAGATCAGCGATCTCGAGCCGAGTCAGGTGAGGGGACGAACTCGACGTCGATCTGCACCGGGTGGCGTTTCGCAGCGCGGAGACGCCGGCAGCCGGCTCATGCCGAGGCGTTCGAGACCGAGGGGCCGCCGAAGGCGCGGAGGAACGTGTCGACGATGACGTCCGCGGCCAGGCGGTTGTCCAGGGCCGAAAGATCCTTTGTGGACAGACGCAGCAGGGCCCCCAGAACGCTGCCGGGCCAGCCGGCCGGCAGCCCCGCCCGCAGGAAGTGCTCTCCGGCGGCCCGCTCGAGGAACCGGTCCACCTCCTCGATCGCGCGCTGCCGCCGCGCCCAGATCTCCGGGTCCGAGCGCATCCGGCTCACCTCGGTCGGCCAGGTGCGGTTGACCTCGACGATCCCCCGGACGTACCGGTGCAGCGCCTCCGCCACCGGCGCCTCCCCGAACCGGGCCGCCTCGATCGCCGCTTCGATCGCGTCCAGGCGGACCTGGTAGACCGCGGACAGGAGCTCCTCCCGGCTCGTGAACCGGCGGTAGACGGTCCGGCGGTCGACGCCGGCCTCCGCCGCGATCGCCGCGATGCTCGTGGCCGGGTCTTCGGCGAGCATGCGAGCGCCCGTGGTCAGCAGCAGTTCGAGATTTCGTGCGGCGTCTGCTCTCACTCGCCCACCCTAGCATTAACTGTCACACCAGCGAGGCATTTAAGTGCTACAGTGATGTGACAGATCGACTTAGGGAGCAGCAGTGGTCACCTACCAGGACCTCTTCATCGGCGGCACGTGGACCGCCCCGAGCAGCACCGAGCTGCTGGACATCCGTTCGCCGCACGACAACTCCGTCCTCGGCCGCGCCGCGCAGGCGCTGCCCGCGGACGTCGACCGCGCCGTCGCGGCCGCCCGGAAGGCCTTCGACGAAGGCCCGTGGCCGCGCACCTCGCCCGCGGAGCGGATCGCCGTCGTCCGCAAGCTGGCCGCCCTGCGCGAGAAGCGCGCCGACGAGATCGCGGCGCTCATCTCCGCGGAGAACGGCTCGGCGCTCTGGTTCACCAAGGCCGGCCAGCCCGGCCTGACCCGGCAGGCCAACGCCTACCTGAAGGCGGCCGAGGAGTTCGGCTGGGAAGAGACCCTGGAGCCGTCGGATCCCGCCGCGCCGTTCCGGTCGGTCGTGCGCCGGGAAGCGATCGGCGTGGTCGCCGCGATCATCCCGTGGAACTCGCCGTTCTCCTCGGCGTCCGCCAAGATCATCCCGGCCCTGCTCGCCGGCAACACCGTCGTGCTGAAGGTCTCGCCGGAGAACACGCTGAGCATGAACCTGCTCGCGGAACTGCTCGCCGAGGCCGGCCTGCCCGAGGGCGTCATCAGCGTCCTGCCCGCCGACCGCGAGACCAGCGAATACCTGGTCAAGCACCCGGACGTCGACAAGATCGCCTTCACTGGGTCGACCCGCGCCGGGCGCCGCATCGCGTCGCTGGCCGGGGAGCAGCTCAAGCGGGTCAGCCTCGAGCTGGGCGGCAAATCGGCCATGGTCATCCTGCCCGACGCCGACCTCGGCGCGGCGATCCAGGGCGTCAAGTTCGGCTCCCTGCTCAACAACGCCGAATCCTGCATCGCGCAGACGCGCATCCTCGCGCCGCGCAACCGCTACGAGGAGGTCGTCGCCGGGCTGAAGGACTTGGTCGAGTCGCTCGGTGTCGGCGACCCGGCCGACGACGGGACGTTCATCGGCCCGATGATCCGCCGTGACCAGCAGCAGCGCGTCCTGGACTACATCCGCCTCGGCGTCTCGGAAGGCGCGCGGCTGGTCACCGGCGGCCCGGACGTCCCGGCGGGGCTGGAAACGGGCAACTACGTCACGCCGACGCTGTTCGCCGACGTCGACAACTCGATGCGCATCGCGCAGGAGGAGATCTTCGGGCCGGTCCTGGTCGTGATCGCCTACGACGACGAGGACGACGCCGTCCGCATCGCCAACGACTCCGAGTACGGCCTGTCCGGCGGGGTGTGGTCGGCGGACCCGGCGCACGCGCTCGCCGTCGCCCGCCGGGTGCGGACCGGCACGGTGACGATCAACGGCGCGCCGATCGGCTTCGACGGCCCGTTCGGCGGGTTCAAGGCCAGCGGCCTCGGCCGCGAGTACGGCGCTGTCGGGCTCGGCACCTACACCGAATACAAGACGATCACCGTTCCGGCCGCGAAATGACGCTCGACACCCCCGTCAGACCCGCGGTGCGGCCGGCGATGACGGCGCTGCTCCTCGCCGTCCTGCTGGCCGCGCTCGACCAGACCATCGTCGCCACCGCCCTGCCCCGGATCGCCCGCGACCTCGGCGGGTTCCGGGACGTCGCCTGGATCACCGCGTCCTACCTGCTCGCTTCGACCGCCGCGACGCCGCTGTGGGGCAAGCTCGGCGACCTGCTGGGGCGCAAGCGCCTCTACCTCGTGGCCACCACGGCGTTCCTGATCGCGTCCGCGCTCTGCGGGCTGGCGCAGGACCTGCCCCAGCTGATCGCCGCCCGCGCCCTGCAGGGGCTGGCCGGCGGCGGCATGATCGTCCTGACGTTCGCTCTGGTCGGAGACATCGCGGCGCCCGCCGAGCGCGGGCGCCACCAGGGCCGGTTCGGCTCGGTGTACGGCGTCGCCAGCATCGCCGGACCGCTGCTCGGCGGCCTGTTCACCGACCACCTGTCGTGGCGGTGGGCGTTCCTGATCAACGTCCCGTTCGGGCTGGTGGCCGTGGTGCTCGCGGCGCGGGCGCTGCCCACGACGACCCGGCGGGCGCCCGTCCGCATCGACTACGCCGGGGCGGTGCTGCTGGCCGGGGCGGCCACGGCGCTGGTCCTGATCACCTCCTCCGGCCCACGGTGGGGCTGGACGTCCCCGGGCACGCTGGCCCTCGCGGGCGGGGCGATCGTCCTCATCGGACTGGTGGTCCCGGTCGAGCGCCGCGCGGCGGCCCCGGTGCTGCCGGTCTTCCCCTCGCGCACGGTCGTCGTGGCCGCGGCCGTCGGGTTCATCGCCAACGTGGCGATGTTCAGCGTCCTGGTCTACCTGCCGACGTACCTGCAGGTCGTGGCCGGCGTCTCGGCGACGCTGTCCGGGGTGCACCTGCTGCCGCTGGTGCTCGGGCTGGTCGTTAGCCAGTCGCTGGCCGGGCGGTGGGTCGCCGCGCCGGGCCGCGTGCGGGGCGTCCTGGTGACCGGCATGGCGCTGAACGTCGCCGGGCTGCTGTTGCTGAGCACCCTGGCGCCGGGGACGACGCAGCCGGCACTGATCGCGTACTTCGCCATCACCGGCGTCGGGATCGGCATGGTCCCGATGGTGGCGCTGACGGCGGCGCAGAACGCGGTCCCGGCCGCCGACATCGGGGCGGCGAGCGCAGTGGTCACCTTCGCCCGGTCGATCGGGGCGGCGTTCGGGGTGGCCGTCTTCGGCAGCCTGCTCGGCGAGGACGTGGCCGGGCACATCGGGGGCGCGTTCCTCGCGCTCACGCCGGTGGTCGTGCTCGGCACCGTCCTCGCCGCGCTGGTTCAGCCCTTTTCGGCGAAAGCGGCGAACAGCCCGGGCTCGTAGGAGCCGCCCTTCTGGTGCACGATCACGGCCAGCCGGTTGGCGGCGTTGATCAGGGCGACCAGCGCGATCAGGGCGGCGACCTGCTCGTCGTCGTAGTGCTCGCGCACCCGGGCCCAGGTCTCGTCGGACACGCCTTCGGCGGCGTCGGCGAGCCGGGTGCCCTCCTCGGCCAGCGCGAGCGCGGCCCGCTCGGCCTCGGTGAAGACCGTCGACTCCCGCCAGGCGGCGACGAGCGCGAGCCGGACCGCCGACTCCCCGGCCGCGGCGGCCTCCTTGGCGTGCATGTCGAGGCACCAGCCGCAGCCGTTGATCTGGCTGGCCCGCAGGCTGACCAGCTCCCGGGTGAGCTTCGGCAGCGGCGAGCGGTCGATGACCTGGCCGAGGCTCGCGAACCGCTTGCCCAGCCGGGCGCCGGTCTCGGTGGAAAACAGGTCGAGGCGGGTGTCCATGGCTTCGTCCTCACTGTGTCGTCGGGCGGAACGACCTCAAGACACCGGCGGGGCGGAGCTTGTGACACCCCGTCCACGCGGTGGAACGGCGCGTCCAGGTTTGTCCGGCTCGACGACATGACCACGCTGTGCTGCTGGTGACCGGGCTGTACCATCACTGCCGATGAGCTGGGCGGGGTGGAAGGTGCGGTTGCGGGAGGTCCGCCCGGCGGATCACCGCACCCTGATCGGCTTCGACCGCGGCTCCGACCGCCAGATCGGCGGCTACCGCCACTGGGCGACCCACCGCGACTCGACGGGCGACGACTTCCACTTCGCGATCGAGACCCTGCACAACCGCACGCTGGTCGGCTCGATCTGGATCCAGGCCGACCCGGCCACCGGCCACTTCAGCTACGGAATCGGCATCGGCCCGCAGTACCGCCGCTGCGGGTACGCCGCCGACGCGGTCACGGTGCTGCTGGCGTACATGTTCGAGCTGCGCCGCTACCGCAAGTGCGAGGTCAGCATCAACGGCAGCAATTTCGCCTCCCTGGCGCTGCACGGAGAGCTGGGCTTCCGCGAGGAGGGCCGCCCCCGCGACACGGAGCTGCGCCGCGGCGAGGTCCGCTACCCAGTTTTGATGGGGCTGACGGCGGCAGGGTTTGCGGAGCACCAGCCGGCATTCCTGGCGGCACGCGGCCCGGTCCGCCCCTGGCGCGGACGGCACTGGCGGACGCCCCGCCGCGGACGCCACTGGCGAGCCGAGCACCTACGCCCGGCCCGCTGAGGTCGAGCGGACACCCAGGCACGCGGACACGCGGCTCCGGCTCGGCTCGGCCGCGCGACCGGCCGGCAGGGCTCCCCGGCCGCCCGCGCAAGGCGGCGGCTGTCGGTTCGCCGCAGGGGTAGCCGGCGATCGCCCGCCACCCAGCCGGGCAACCGGCGATCGCCGGGGCAGACCTCCCGCCCGGCGGCGCGACCGGCGATCGCCAGACAGGGCTCCCCGCCCGCCCGCGCAAGGCGGCGGCCGTCGGTTCCCCGCGCAGGCAGCCGGGACCCACCCCGCCGGCGCGAGCCGCTCCGCCTCCTCCGGGGACAGCGGACGCGGCTCCGCGCTACACGCCGCCAGCAGCAGCACCGCCGCCAGTGCCGCCAGGCGCTTCCCTGCTTGACCCCGGCGTGCTCGGCCGGCAGCGCGATCGGCGGTACCGGGTAGCCGTCGAGTTCGACCGGCCCCCGGCAGGCCGCGCGCGAGGCCGGCGGCAAAGCCGAGCGCACCCCGCCGCCTGCCCGGGACTCGCCGGGCACGCCATCGTACTCGCGATCCCGTCCGTCGCGGTCGAGGTCAAGACGTTGTCCTGCAAGCAGTTCCGCTCCCCGGCGCCCGGTCCGAAGCCGCGTGGGCGACGTCGACGCCGTTGCCGGACAGCGCGTTGCCGACCAACCGGTTGCCCGACGGCGCCAGATCTTCGGCGGACGCGACGGCCATCCCGCGCCCGGATTGCCGGTGACGAGATGGCGGGCCGGCAGGTTCCGGGTGCCGCCGGCGACCGGCCGTCACCAGGCCGGTGAAATGTCCGAGTCGACCGACGCCTTGCCTGGCGGATCCACCCGGATCTCCACCGCCGGATGGTCCCGCTCCACCCGGGTCCCGCCCTAACTTCCTTTCCGTCGGAAACACCCGGAAAGGAAAGCCATGAACGAAGTGCTCGGCTTCATGTTCCTCCGCTTCGCCGTCATCGGCGGTGGAATCCTGCTGCTCGTCCTGCTGCTCGGCGTGATCGCGATCATCCTGAAGAAACTGGGCCGGTGAGCCGGGTTGCCGCTAAGCCGGGAAACCGCGGCCCAGGCCGTGCTGGACCGCGTACCGCAGGGCTTCGATCCGGTTGCGCACGCCGATCTTCGCGAACGCGTTGTTGATGTGCGTCTTCACCGTTGCCTCGGCGATGACGAGCTCGGCCGCGATCTGGCCGTTGCTCAAGCCCGCCGCGATCAGGCCGAGGACCTCGGCCTCGCGCGCGGTCAGCCCGTCCGGCAGCCGGTCCTTCTCCGCGCCCCGGCCCGACAACGCGGACGCCACGCGGCCGGACACGCCCGCGCCGAAGGTCAGCTGGCCGGCGACCACCGCCCGGAGTGCGGCCCCGATCTCGTTGCGGCCCGCGTCCTTCGTCAGGTAGCCGCGCGCCCCCGCGGCCAGGGCGCCGGCGATCGATCCGTCGTCCGCGTACGTCGTCAGGACCAGGACGGCGACCTCGGGGTGGTCGCGGACGATCCGCTCGGTCGCTTCGACGCCGCTCATGACCGGCATCGTGAGGTCCATCAGGACCGCGTCGATCCGGTCGAGCCGCCGCAGGAGGGTGAGTGCTTCGGCGCCGTCGGCCGCCGCGCCGGCCACCTCGACGTCGTCGAGCAGGCCCATGAGCGCGACCAGGCCTTCGCGGACGGCCTGCTGGTCGTCCACCACGACCACCCTGATCACCCGCGGCTCCCCCATGATCACCCTCCCGGCACCGGGAGGCAGGCTACCACCGGACGGCCGCCGGGGAATCCACTGTGGAGGTTCGGAGGACGGCGCGGCGGGGTGCAAGCGCCGCGCCGCCCTCCGCACGCCTCAGGCCGGGGCGACCGCCCGCCCCGTCTGCGGCGAGATCATCCCCGCGCACAGCCCGCGGCTCGCCAGCGTGCGGGCGATCTGCGGGATGGCGGAGAGGGTGTTGGCCGGCCATTCGTGCATCAGGATGACCTGGCCGTTCGTGAGCCGGGCGTTGGCCGCGACGATCGCGCTGACGCTCGCGTTGTTCCAGTCGCCCGAGTCGACGTCCCAGATGACCTGGCGGAGCCCGTACTTGGCCGCCACCGACTGGACCGTCGCGTTCGTTTCCCCGTACGGCGGGCGGAACAGCCGGGGCGTACCGCCGCCGCCGGCCGAAATCGCCTGCTGGGTGCGGGAAATCTCGGAGTCCACCTGCGCCTGGCTCTGCTGGGTCAGGTGCGGGTGCGTGTAACTGTGGTTGCCGACCCACATGCCCGCGCTCGTCTGGGCGCGGACCTGCGCCGGGTAGGCGGCCGCGTACTGGCCCTCGTTGAACATCGTCGCCCGCAAGCCGTTCTGGCGCAACGCGTTCAGGATGGCCGGGGTGTGGGCGTTCGACGGCCCGTCGTCGAACGTCAGGCCCACGTACCCGCTGCACGCGGCCGCCTGAGCCGCCGGCGTGACGGCGATGGTGCCCGTCACGGCGAGGGCCGCCGTGGCCAGGATGGTGATCGACCGGCGCATGGTCAGCCCACCGTGATGTTAGAGTTGCCGCTGCTCTGGTAGCCCTCCGTCGCCAGGATCATGTAGTAGTTGAAGCTGCCCAGCCGCATGCCGGCCCGGCCCCACGCGTCGAAGTGGTTGCCGGTGGTGATGCTGCCGCCGGTCCGCCGCTGCTGGCGCACGCTCCAGTACTGGTTGAACGTCTTGTTGCCTTCGACGGACGGCGCGTTGTAGCGGGTCGTCTGGTAGATGTCGTACGTGCCGCCGTCGCTGGTGACGGTGCCCTTGTACGTCCCGGTCGGCCGCCAGCTGCCCCAGTTGTCGACGATGTAGTACTCGACGAGCGGGTTGGACGTCCAGCCGTAGAGGGCCAGGTAGCTGTTGCCGGAGGGGTTGAAGCTGCCGGAGTAGTTCACCGTCCGGCGGCTGCCGTTGCTCCAGCCCTTGCCGGCGACGAAGTTGTTGACGTTGCTCCAGTTGGTCCGGTAGTTGCCGCCGGAGGAGAGCGTCATGGAGACCGAGCCGCCGCCGGCGGTCCAGAACGAGTAGTAGTACCCGTTGTCGGTGCCCGTCCGGTTGGACGTGATGACCGTGTCGGCCCAGGCGGTTCCGGGCAGGAATGCGGCGATCAGCGCAAGGACGGCGCCGCCGGCGAACACCCTGCTGCGGCCGCGTTTCTTGGTGAGCATGCTTCCTCCTCGTCGAGGCTGGCAGGCGAGCCAGGATGGGAAAAGCATGCGAGCGGTCCCGCTGGTCGGGCAATAACTTTCGGAAAGTTTCGATGATCGCGCAGGGCACACCGCCGCGTCAACCCCTAGGAATTCTAGGGGATTTCCCGCTTCCGGAAAGCGCTAGCGTGGGCACCGCACCGTTCTCGATCACCACGGGGGATTCACATGAAACGAATTGCGGCCGCGGTCGCGCTCGGAATCGTCGCGACGGCACTGCCGGTCACGGCGGGCACGGCGTCCGCGACGGAGTCGGTCACCTGCGGCAACTACTGGACGCCGGGCGCGTCCGGCCCGTCCGCACGCGATTACCACTGGGGCAACTGCGGTTCCGCCGCCACGAAGATCGAGGTGTGGGGGCTGGCCTACGGCGGCGGCGTCCGCGCCAAGCAGGGCGAGAAGTGCGTGGCCGCAGGCACTTCGGTGCTGCTCGGGCAGACGACCCAGTATCTGGTGACTTCCTTCGAAGGCGTGGACACCCACACGGCCTGCTGACACCGGGCGGGGTGAGCCGGCCCCGGCTCACCCCGCTCCCCCTATTCGCGGACGCCGATCGCGTCGATCGGCCGGGCCCGCAGCGCCACCGACGTCGCCACCCCGATCGCCACCATCCCGAGCGCGGCCGCACCGGCGACGATTCCGAAGTAGACGGTCAGCGGACCGGCCGGGACCGGGTTGCCCCGCAACCCGAAGTTGAGCAGCGCCAACGGGACCAGGGCCACCAGCGTGCCCAGCACGATCGCGATGCCGACCGTGGCCAGTGCTTCGAGCCGCATCATCCGGGTCACCTGGCGGCGGGTCGTGCCGACCAGCCGCAGCAGCGCGAACTCCCGGCCGCGCTGCGCGGTCGTCAGGACCAGCGTGTTGGCCACCGAAATCGCGAGGTACCCGACGATGACGCCGGCCGCGACCAGGTTCAGGTAGAACTGCGCCTGCCGCTCGCCGCCTTCCGGCGCGGTGCTGACGGACGCCGGAGCCACCACCAAACCCGGATAGGGCAACGCACTCAGCGCCGAAGCCACCGCTCCCGCGTCGGCGCCGGGCTGCCGCCGGATCAGCACCGAATCGTCCAGCCGGCCGCCGATGTGCTCGCGGGCCAGCGCGACCGGCAGCACGAAGTCGCCGAAGGCCAGGTCGTGCGTGTAGGTGGCGACCAGCCGCAGCTTCGCCGGGACGCCGTCGCCGAAGTAGAACTCGACCTCGTCGCCGAGCTTCTTCTCCAGCCAGTCCGCTTCCGCCCGGCTCAGCGCCACGGTGTCCCCGGTCAGGTCGGCGAGCCGTCCGGCGTCGACGCCCAGCTCGAGCGCGGCCCCGGCCCGGTCGCCCGCCAGGCCCTGCGCGGGGGTCCGCTGGACCTCCACGCTGTCGCCGACCGGCGTCGCGGTGATCACCGACGTGCGGACCACCGGCGTCGCCGCCGCGACCCCCGGCACCCGGCCGGCCGCCGCGGCCACCTCGGGCGAGAGCCCGCCCGGTGCGGTGAGGACGTAGTCGGCGGTCGTCGACCGTGCCGACTCCTGCTGGGCCGCCGCCGTGGTCGCGGTCGGCCCGTAGAAGGTGGCGAGCGCGAACGCCACGGCCAGCATCAGCGGGGTCACCGCCGCGGCGACGCGCCGGGCGTTGGCGTGGGCGTTCGCCCCGGCGAGGTAGCCGCTGATCCGCCAGACCCGCGCGAGCACCGGGGCCAGGAACCGGGTGACCAGCCCGGTCACCTGCGGGCCGACCACGGCCAGCCCGATGACGACGACGAGGGTGGACATGGTCGAGATCGCGGCGGCGATGTCGCCGCGCAGGAACAGCGGGACGAGCGCGCCGCCGACGCCGGCCAGCACCAGGGCCCAGCCGGTGAGCAGCCGGCCGCGGCCCAGCTCACGGCGGTCCACCGCGGCCTCGCCCAGCGCCTCGACGGGCCGGATCGACGACGGCCGCCGCGAGGCCGCCCAGGCCGCCAGCCGGGCCGCGCCCAGGCCGAGCAGGACCGCCGCCGCCGGCGGGAGCGGGCTGAGCGCCAGCCCGAAGTCGGCCGGGATCACGCCGATCGCGGCGAACGCGTCCCGCAGGCCACCGGCGACCGCCAGGCCCAGCAGGCTGCCCAGGACGCCGGCGACGAGCGCGATCAGCGTCGTCTCGGTGCCGATGAGCTTGCGGATCTGCCGCGGGGTGGCCGCGACCGCACGCAGCAGCGCGAACTCCCGGCGGCGCTGGTTGATGGTCAGGGCGAGGGTGCTCGCCACCACGAACACCGCGACCAGCAGCGCGAACCCGCCGAACGAGCCGGCGATGGCCAGCAGCAGCACCCGGGTCTGGCTGACGTCGAGGAACTCGATGCTGCTGCGCTCGACGCCGGTGGTCACCTCGGCGCCGCCGGCGACCGCCCGCACCCGCTCGGCGAGCGTCTCCGGCGCCACGCCGGGGTCGGCGAGGACGCCGATCGCGTGCACCTGGCCGGGGCGGCCGGCCAGCTCGGCGGCCCGGCCGGGGGTGAAGAACAGGGCGGCTTGGCGCGCGGTGCCGTCGACGACGCCGCTCACCTTGAACGGCACCGGCCCGGACCGGGTGGTGATCCGCACCTGGCCGCCGACGCCGACGTCGGCCCGGCGGGCGAGGCCGGCGTCCAGCACGACCTCGTCCGCGGTGGCGGGCGCGGTGCCGCCGCGCAGGGTGAACGGTGCCAGCACGGCCGCGTCCCAGTTGTGGCCCAGCGACTCGCGGTCGGCGAGCACCCGGCCGTCGCGGGTGACGACCTGCGCCGGGAAGCTCTGCTCGGCCACGGCCGCGCGCACCCCGGGGACGGCGGCGATCCGCCCGGCCAGCGCCGCCGGGACCGGCGGCTGCTCGCCGACCTGGTCGGAGGACAGGGCGTCGGCGCCGGGCGGGCGCACGGACTGGGCTCCGCCGACGACAACGGCCGCGGCGGCGTAGCGCTGGGTGGGGACGCCGGCGCGCAGACCGGATTCCATGAGGATGCCGCAGGCGGCGACCAGGGCGGTGCCGCAGAGGATGGCGATGAAGGCGCCGGCGAACCCGCCGAGGCGGCTCCGGATCGTCTGCCAGGCGAGGTCCAGCACGCTCACCACTCCCCGAGGTGCGTCATCCGCTCCGCGACCCGCTCGGGGGTGGGGTGCGGGAGGTGGCCGGCCAGCTTGCCGTCGGCCAGAAAGAGCACGCCGTGCGCGGCGGAGGCCGCGACCGGGTCGTGGGTGACCATCAGCACGGTCTGGCCCATCTGCTCGACGATCGCGCGGAGCAGGTCCAGGACCTGCCGCCCGGTGCGGGTGTCGAGGGCGCCGGTCGGCTCGTCGGCCAGCACGACCTCGGGCCGGGTGACCAGGGCCCGCGCGATCGCGACGCGCTGCTGCTGCCCGCCGGACAGCTCGGCCGGGCGGTGCTCCAGCCGGTTCGCGATCCCGACGCCGTCGACGACCTGCCGCAGCCACTGCGGGTCCGGCTTGGTGCCGGCCAGCCGCAGCGGCAGGGTGATGTTCTGGAGCACGTTCAGCGACGGCAGCAGGTTGTAGGCCTGGAAGACGAACCCGATCCGGGTGCGCCGCAGCTCGGTCAGCTGGCGTTCCTTGAGCCGGCCGATTTCGGTGCCGCCGAGCAGCACGCGCCCCGACGTCGGCCGGTCGAGGCCGGCCGCGCAGTGCAGGAAGGTGCTCTTGCCCGAGCCCGACGGGCCCATCACGGCGGTGAATGTCCCCCGGGCCACTTCCGCCGACACGCCGTCGAGCGCGGTGACGGCGCCGTCACCGGAGCCGTACACCTTCCGGACCCCGGTCAGTTCCAGCGCATTCCCTGTGGTCATTGCGATCCCCTTCGTTCTCTCCCCAGGAAAACTAGGGCGGCGCGGACGGCGGATCGATCCTGTGGGGAGGTGGATGCGGGGTAGCGCCAGCACTACCCCGCGGGTGGGGTGGGACACTGTGGCCGTGACGACCCGCTTGCGCGAGTGCTGGTCGGCGGTTCGTTACCTCGTGGTCGGCGCCGGCACTTCGCTGCTGTCGATGTTCGCCCTCACCGGGCTGTTCGCCGTGGTCCTGCTGTGCCCGTTCGGCGTCGGGATCCCGTCACTGGCCCCGATGATCCGGCTGTCCCGGTGGCCGGTCGGGGTGGATCGCCGCCAGGCCGCGCGCCAACTCGGCGAGCCGATCCCCGAGCCGTACCGCGACGGCTCCCCGCTGAAGGACCCGGCGACCCGCCGCGACCTCGCGTGGCTCGCCCTCCACGCGGCGACCGGGACGATCCTGGGGGTGCTGTCGTTCGGCCTGCCGGTGAGCGCACTCCAGCAGGTCGTCTTCGCCGTCGTCTGGCCGTGGGTGCCCGGCGGCATCGAAGGCCAGCTCGGCCTGGTGGTGAACTCGTGGCCCATGGCGGGGCTGAGCGTGCTCAGCGCGGTCGCGATGGTGGCGTTGTTCCTGCTGATGCCGCGCGTCGCCCGGTGGAAGGCGGGGCTCGCGCAGCGGCTGCTGCGGCCCGCGCCCGGCGTCGTGCTGGCGGACCGGGTCGCCGAGCTGACCGCGACCCGCGCGGCGGCGCTGGAAGCCCACGGCGCCGAGCTGCGGCGCATCGAGCGTGACCTGCACGACGGCACGCAGGCCCGGATCGCGGCGGTCGTGCTGCAGCTGGGCATCGCCGGGCAGCTCTACGCCCGGGATCCGGCGACCGCGCGTGACCTGCTGGTCAAGGCCCAGGACACCGCGACCGACGCGCTGGCCGAGCTGCGCACGGTCGTCCGCAGCATCTATCCGCCGCTGCTGAGCGAACGCGGCCTGGCCGGGGCGGTGCGGGCGCTCGCCGAGCGCTGCCCGGTGCCGGCCGCGGTCGACGTCGAGTACGAGGCGGGCCGCCCGGCCGCGGTCGAGGCCGCGGCGTACTTCGTCGTCGCCGAGGCGCTGGCCAACGTCACCAAGCACGCCGATGCGTCCAAAGTGGACATCGCGCTCGGCGGCACGGCGTCGTTGCTGTACCTGGAGATCCGCGACGACGGCCGCGGCGGCGCGGTCGAGTCGGACGGCAGCGGGCTGGCCGGCATCCGGCGCCGCGCCGAAGCCTTCGACGGAACCCTCACCCTGACCAGCCCACCCGGTGGGCCGACCGTGCTGCGAGTGGAGCTGCCATGCGGGTCGTGATCGCGGAGGACGACGCGCTGCTGCGCGAAGGCCTCGCCCTGTTGCTGAAGACGGCGGGCATCGAAGTGGCGGCGGCGGTCGACAACGCCGAGGACTTCCTGGCCTTCGTCGAGGGCGACCGGCCCGACGCGGTCGTGATGGACGTCCGCATGCCCCCGACCCACCGCGACGAAGGCCTGCGCGCGGCCGTCCGGGCCCGCGAGATCCACCCGGCGCTGCCGGTGCTGGTGCTGTCGGCCCACGTGGAGACGAGCTACGCGGTCGAGCTCCTGGCCGACGGCGTCGGCGGGGTGGGCTACCTGCTGAAGGAGCGCGTCGGCAAGGTCGAGCGGTTCCTGGACGCGCTCGAGCGGGTGGCGAAGGGCGGCACGGCGATGGACCCGGAGGTGATCGCCCAACTGATGGCCCGCCGGCGCGCGGCGGACCCCCTGGCGGCGTTGACCGCGCGAGAGCGTGAAGTGCTGGCGCTGATGGCCGAGGGCTACAACAACGGCACCATCGCGGAGCTGCTGGTGGTCAGCGACGGCGCGGTGCTGAAGCACATCCGGAACATCTTCGCGAAGCTGGGCCTGCCGTCCGACGAGGGCGCGGGGCACCGCCGGGTGCTGGCGGTGCTGGCGTACCTCGGCCGGGATGCGGGGTAGCGCAGGCACTACCCCGCATCCGGGTGCGCACGGCATTTCCGCCGGCGCGGCCGATCTTTAGCGTTCACGGCATGAACAACGACAACGTTTCGACGCGTCCCTCGACCCCGGTCCTGCTGTGGCTGGTGCTGGTGATCAGTGCCACGGTCAACGCCGGCGGCCTGCTCGTGGGGCTGGATCTGCTACCTCGGACGATCGCCGGCGGCATCGCGGTCGCGGCGATCGCGGGCCTGGTCACCCACTACGTCCGGCGGCGCAGGCAGGCGTAGGTCGCGAGCGCCGCCGCCACCAGCGCCGCCGCGGGCCAGAAGGGGTTCGCCACCGCCCCGGCCAGCACAGGGCCGGCCGTGGCCCCGACGTTGAGCGCAGCGGTCGCGTAGGACCCCTTCATCGTCGGAGCGCCCTCCGCCAGCCGCAGGATCCGGGCGATCACCGTGCCCCCGACCGCGAACGACAACGCACCTTGCGTGAACGCGAGCGTGACGAGCACCGCCGGGACCTGCCCGGCCAGGGCCGCCGCGAGCCACCCGGCGAGCAGCAGCGGCCCACCGGCCGACACCACCCGGCCGGACCACCGGTCGGCGAGCCGCCCGGCCGCGGTGATCCCGGCGAAGCACCCCACACCGAACGCACCGAGCACCACCTGCACCGGAGCGACACCCGCGGCCACCGGCGCCAAGTACGTGAAGACCCCGAACGTGGCCGCGTTCACCAGCGCCGCGACGGCGAGCACCCCGGCCAGCGGTCGCAACTCCGCCAGCTCGGCCCGCAACCCGACCGGCCGCTCGCCCGCCGCGGTGTCCGGGATCCACCACACCGCCGCGAACGCGGGCAGGCACAGCGCAGCCACCGCCCAGAACGCCGACCGCCAGCCGAACGCCGCATCCAGCAGCGCTCCACCGGGCACTCCGGCGACGCACGCCACCGTCGTGCCGCTCAGCAGGACGGCGAGCGCGCGGCCGGGGCGCGCGAACCCGGTCGCCGCGGTCAGGGCCACGGCGAGGAATCCCGCGTTCGCCACCGCGGCCAGCACCCGCGTCGCGAGCAGGACGGCGAACGACGTCGTCAGCCCGCCCACGACGTGGGTCAGCGCGAAGAGCGCCAGGAAGCCCAGCAACGCCGTCCGCCGCCGCCAGGACCGGGACAGGGCCGCCATCAGCGGCGCGCCGGCGACCATCCCGGCGGCGAAGGCGGAGGTCAGGTACCCCGCCTGCGCCGCCGGGACGGCGAAGGCGGCGGCGATGCCGGGCACCAGCCCGGCCAGCATGAATTCGGACGTGCCCATGGCGAACACGGCCAGGGCGAGGAGGTACAGGGGCACGGAAGCTCCAGGAGATCACGAGATCGGCAGGACGATTTCGTGGTCACCCGGCAACCCGGGAACGGGGAGTTATCGGGCCGCCGGGAAGACCGGCAGCCCGGTCCTGGACGCTTCGGGGCTCGACACGGCTTCGAGACTAGCCGATCACGGGGTCTTCCGGCGCGGGCATGTGCCGGATGCTGTCACTGCCCTTGTGGTCGTGGGCGCGTTCGTACCGGGACTCCAACGCGCGCACCAGCTTGTGCGTCGCCCCGGCGTAGGCGTCGTCCACGGTGGCCGCGTGATGGGTGACCGCCACCGGCTGCTTGCCGCTGGGCCGGGCCTCGATCACGCACTTCTTGTCCTCCGTCTCGGCACCCCCGTCTTCGCTGAGGTGCACCTCCACCCGGGTCAGCCACCCGCCGAACCGGGACAGGCCCTGTTCCAGGTCGGTGGTCACGTAGGCGGCCAGCCGTTCGCCACCGTGGACGTTGTGGTCGGTGTTGACCTGGATCTGCACGAGCACCCTCCTCGGCGAGACAGCGATGATCCCGATCAATACCACGGCGGCGGCGAAGTCAAACCGGTCCACTATGGACGGAGGCTGCGCAGCATCAGGTCCGCGAAGTGCTTCCCCACCTGCTCCCCCGACAGCTCGCCCTCCGGGTGGTACCACATCCCCAGCCGGTGAATGGCGCCGAAGTGGTAGTTGATCACCAGATCGGCGGGGACGTCCGCGCGGAAGACCCCGGACTGCTGCCCCTCGGCGACCAGGTCGCGGACTCGCTCGTGGTACGTCCGCCGCTCCGCCCGCACCTGGACCTGCTTGGACTTCTCCAGCAGCGGGAAGGACTGGAAGAACACCGTCGCCGCGTCGAGGTCGGCGATGCTCGTGACCACGACGTCGGCGACGATCGCGTGCAGCCGCTCGGGCAGCGGCAGGTCCGACTCGGCGATCGTCACCATCCGCCGCGTCTGCATCCGCAGCATCGCCGCGTAGATCTCGAAGAGCAGGTCGTCCTTGGACTCGAAGTAGTGGTACAGCCCGCCCTTGGTGACGCCGGCTTCCTCGACGATCTCGCGGACCGTCGTCGCCTCGAAGCCCTTCTCGGCGAACAGCCGCACCGCCGCCCGCACGACCTTCTCCCTGACACTCATGTCGCCACCCTATGTGAGCGGACGGGCCGGCCCGTGGCGCCCACGAGCCGGCCCGGACGTCACTTGCTCACCAGGTTGACCTGCTCGGGAGTGGCCCGCTCACCGGAGTACGGCGAGATCGCGCCCGTCCCCCGGTCGGTGACGGCCGGTGGCTGGAGCACCGTCGTCGTGGTGTCCGGGTTGATCTTGAACACGTACGCGCCCGTGTAGCCGGCGTGCGAGTCCTTCGAGAACCCGAACGGGGTCAGTCCCGGCCCCTTCAGCGCGCCGGAGCTCATCGCGTCGACGACCTTCTGCCGCGTCGGGTCCGGCCCGGCCGCCTTCAGCGCCTGCCCGAACGTGTAGGCCTGCACCATCCCGAACAGCACCGTGTTGGTGAACGGCTCCTTCGCGATGTACTTGTCGTGGATGCCCTTGAAGTAGGCGACCCAGGGGTCCGAGGTCTGGGCGACGTCGGGCAGGTACCCGGTGCCGATCAGACCGGCCAGCAGCTGCCCGCTCGAGACGCTGGCGCCGCCGCGCTTGGCGAAGTCCTGCAACAGCCCGGAAAGCGTCGCCGGGTCCGCGCCGATGCTGCTGACCACGAACTGCGGCTTGTACCCGATCTTCGCCGCGGCCAGGATCGACAGCGCGGTGAACGCCGGGATGCACGCGCAGACCACGACCTCGGCCCCGGCCGCCTTGAGCGCCGACAGCTGCGGCGTGACGTCGGTGTTCGCGCTGTCGTAACCCTGCTTGGCGACGACCTGGTCCTTGACGAACTGGTCGAGCCCGGCCTGGGTGTCGCGGCCGACGTCGTCGTTCTGCGTGAAGTAGCCGACCTTCTTGCCCGCGAAGGTGTCCTTGACGTACTTGCCCTGGATCTTGCCTTCCCGGGTGTAGTCCACCTGGTACCCGAAGGTCATCGGCGCCTTCTGCGGGTTGTCCCAGGCGAGCGCGCCCGAGGACACCAGCAGGTCCGGGACGCCTTCGGAGTTCAGGTACTCGACGACCTTCGAGTGCGTCGGCGTCCCCAGGCCCCCGACGATCGCGAAGACCTTGTCCTGCAGCACGAGCTTCTTGACGACCTCGACGGTCTTCGTCGGGTTGTAGCCGTCGTCCTCGACCTTGTAGTCGATCTTGCGGCCGTTGATCCCGCCGGCGTCGTTGATCGCCTGGTAGACCGCGCGGGCCCCGACGGAGATCTTGCTGTACCCGGGCGCGGCCGGGCCGGTGAGCGGCTGGTGCGTGCCGATGACAACGGCGTCCTTCGTCACGCCGACCGCCGAATCGGCGGCCTGCTGCCCGCCGCCGTCGCTCTCCCCCGCGCCGCCGCACGCGGTCAGCGTCAGGGCGAGGGCGAGGAACCCCGCGCCGTACCTAGTGGTTCTCATGGTTCTCCTTCTTTTCGGCGGGTCGACGGAGAAGCCCGCGGAGCTTCTGGAAACCGCCCTGGATGCCACGCGGGAAGGCGAGCACGACGACGATGAGGATCACGCCGTACACCGCGAGCGGGAGGTTGTTGGCCACGTCGGTGTTCAGGTGCAGGACGTCGGCGAGGTCCTCGGACCAGGCCTGGAAGTACACGAGCGCGACCGCGCCCCACAGCGCGCCCCACAGGGACCCGAGCCCGCCCAGCACCACCGCGGCCAGCAGGCTCAGCGACAGCGCGGGCGTGAACGAGCCGGGCGCGGCGGTGCCCAGCAGGAACGCCTGCAGGCCACCGGCGAGCCCACCGCACACCGCGCTGATCAGGAAGGCGAGGATCTTCGTGCGCCCGACGGCGATCCCGCTCAGCGCGGCGGCGACCTCGTCGTCCCGGACCGCGCGGAAGTCCCGGCCGAGCCGGCCGCGGACGACGTTCACCACCAGGACCAGCGCGAGCAGCACGCTGAGCCAGACGATCCAGGTCTGCCAGCGCAGTTCCGGGACACCGATCCCGGCCGGTCTGCTGTGGACGGTGAAGTTCAGCCCGTTGCTGCCGCCCAGGAAGTCGGGGAACTTCCGGGTCAGCGCGGGCAGGCCGACGGCCAGCGCCAGGGTCGCCCCGGCGAGGTACGGGCCGCGCAGCCGGGCCGCCGCCGCCCCGGCCAGCAGCCCGGCGAGCCCGCCGGCGGCCGCGGCCAGCAGCAGGTCGGCCCACAGCGGGAACGACGGCACGTGCTTCACCAGCAGCGCCACCGTGTAGGCGCCGATGAACATGAACGCGCCGTGCCCCAGCGACACCTGGCCGGTCAGGCCGGTCAGCAGGGTCAGCCCGGCCACCGCGACCAGGTAGTACCCGATGGTCGCGAGGCGCAGGTTGGTGAACTCGTCGGTGACCAGGGTCAGCAGCACCACCACCGCGAACGCGCCCAGCGCGGCGAGGGCGTGGACGAGCAGCGGCGGCATCGTCCGGCGTTGCTTCGCCGGGGCCACCAGGACCTCGGGTGGTTCGGTGCGCACGCTCATACCCGCCTCACCTTGGCCCGGCCGAACAGCCCGCTGGGCCGCAGCGTCAGCACGACCACCAGGATGGCGAGCGCGGCGATCGTCACCATCTCCGGTCCGAAGTAGCCGGACACATAGGACAGTCCGACGCCGAGGACGAACCCGCCGGCGATGGTGCCCAAGGGGTTGTCGAGGCCGCCGAGCACGGCCGCGGTGAGCGCGTAGACGAAGACGCCGTCCAGCACGTTCGGGAAGAGGAACGGCGGGGTGGCGAGCAGCCCGGCCAGGGAGCCGACGGCCGCGGCCAGTCCCCAGCCGGCGGTGAGCATCAGCCCGACCCGGACGCCGAGGGTGCGCGCCACTTCGGGGGCGAACGCGGCCGCCCGCATCCGCAGGCCCAGCGGCGTGTACTTGAACACCACCAGCACCAGCGCGGCGATGGCGACGACGGTCAGCACCACGAACAGGTCGTTGGCGGAGAACCGGCCGCGGAAGTCGAAGGCGTACGGGAACGCCAGCGGCTCGTTGGACCAGATCATGCCCGCGACCGCCTGCAGCACCAGCAGCAGCCCGAGGGTGACGATGATCGAGCTGAGCTCGGAGCGGTGCCGCAGCGGCCGGATGAGCAGCCGTTCGGTGGCGACGCCCAGCAGCGTCCCGGCGACGATCGCGACGGCGAACCCGAGCCAGTAGCTGCCGGTCGCCTTCGTCACCGAATAGGCGAGGTAGGTGGAGATCAGGGCGAGGGCGGGTTGCGCGAAGTTCACCACCCGGGTGGCCCGGTAGATGATGACCAGGGCGAGCCCGAGCGCCGCGTACACCGCGCCGGCCGAGATCCCGCCGAGGGTCAGGTCGAAGAAGTCCTGCATACCGGACCGTTCACCTCCAATTAGGACGGTCAGAAACCCAGGTAGGCGTGGCGGAGGCCGTCGTCGGCCAGCAGTTCCGCCGCGGTGTCGACGGCCACGACCCGGCCGAGCGCGAGGACGTACCCCCGGTCGGCGATGGACAGGGCGGAGTGCGCGTTCTGCTCGACGAGCACGACGGTGAGCCCGGTGGAGGCCCGCAGGTCGCGCAGGATGCCCATGATCCGGGCGGTGATGAGCGGCGCGAGGCCGAGCGAAGGTTCGTCGAGCAGCAGCAGCGACGGCCGGCTCATCAGGGCCCGGCCGATGGCGAGCATCTGCCGTTCGCCGCCGGAGAGCGTCGAGGCGGGTTTCGCCGAACGTTCCTCCAGGGCCGGGAAAAGCTCGTACATCTCCCGGCGGGCGGCGGCCCGGTCGGCGCGGTCCCGCCGCCACAGCGCGCCCAGCCGGAGGTTCTCGTCGACGGTCAGCTCGGTGATGACGCCGCCGCCTTCGGGCACGTGCGCCACGCCGCCGCGGGCGATCCGGTCCGGTGCCAGCCCGGTGAGGTCCTTCTTGTCCCAGGCGATCCGGCCGCTGCGGGCGGGGTGCAGGCCGCTGATGGTGCGCAGCAGGGTGGTCTTCCCGGCCCCGTTCGCGCCGAGCACGGCGGTGATCCCGCCGCGTTCGACGGTGATGCCGACGCCGTCGAGCGCGCGGACCGCGCCGTAGGCCACGGACAGCTCTTCGATCTCAAGCACCGGACGCCTCCTCGGCGGGGTCGCCGAGGTAGGCCTCGGCCACGCGGGGGTCGGCCTGGATCCGCGCCGGCGGGCCGGTCGCGATCACCTCGCCGAAGTTCAGCACCACCACCTGGTCGCAGACCTGCATGACCAGGTCCATGTGGTGTTCCACCAGCACCACCGCCATGTTCCGCCGCAGCGAGAGGATCAACGTCGAGAGCTCGACGAGCTCGGCGGACGACAGCCCGCTCGCGGGCTCGTCGAGCAGCAGCAGGTCGGGCTCGGCCACCAGGGCCCGCGCGAGCGCCACCCGTTTCCGCACGCCGTAGGGCAGCACGCCGGGCAGCCGGCCGGCGAGGTCGGCGATCCCGAGTTCGCCCAGGGTCTCCCGGGCCCGCCCGGCCAGCTCGGCTTCGTCGCGGGCCGAGCGGCCGGCGCCGACGAGGGCGGGGAACGCGCCGGTGCGGGCGTGGCGGCCCGCGCCGGCCATCACGTTCTCCAGGACCGTCAGGCCGGGGAAGAGCCCGAGGCCTTGGAGCGTCCGGACGATCCCGAGCCGCGCGAGGTGCTCCGGGCGGTGCCGGACGAGCGGGCGCCCCCGCCACAGCACCCGGCCCGCCTGGGGCCGGACGAAGCCGCAGACGACGTTGAACAGCGTCGTCTTGCCCGCGCCGTTGGGCCCGATGACCCCGACGACGGTGCCGGCGTCGACGCTGAGGTGGACGTCGTGCAGGGCGGTGAGACCGCCGAACCGCACGGTGAGGCCGTCGACCACGAGCAGGTCTTCGCCGGGAAGCGCCATCGATGACTCTCCTATCCCACCATGTGGACAACGTCGTACCGCGCGGTCGGTATGAAGAGACTGGGCTGCAGCGGCGGTCGTGTCAAGGTGCGAATCACCGAAACCGGACGGGCGCCCGGTGGTCTGAAAATTTCGGGATAGCGGCCGTTGCGGAAACCCTCGGCCACATACAAAAGAGGGCGGATGCGCGATGCGCACCCGCCCTCTTCGCGACCGGTCGCCGGCTCAGCCGGTGCCGGTCTGCGGGGCGATCATCGAAGAGGCGTCGAGCTTCGTCTGGACCACGCCCAGCTGCTGCAGCAGGTCCGGCACCCGCTGGATGCGGCGGGCGTCCAGGCTCGACCCGAAGGCGGGCATCACCATCAGGCTGGCGATGTCCTGGTCGACCTTGGCGTTGCGGACGACCAGCGGTTCGATCCGGGCCCGGTCGACGGCGGCGCGGGTCGCGTTGAGCATCGCGCGCTGGAACGCCCGCATCGTCTTCGGGTGGTCCTGGACCCACTTGGCGGTGGCGCCGTAGCCGGTGAGCGGGAAGTTCTGGGTGCTGCCGCTGGCGGCGTCGATGACCGGGAACGCACCCGCGGTCCGGGCGGCCTGGGTGAGGAACGGTTCCGGCTGGTAGGCCGCGTCGACCTTCCCCTGCGCCAGCGCGCCGCTCATCTCCGACAGCGGCATCGGCACCCACTGCACCTTGCCGGGGTCGACGCCGTGGTCGCGCATCACCGACCGGGTCAGCACGTCCGAGGCGGCGTTCTTCGAACTGATGGCGATCCGCTTGCCCTGGAGGTCGGTCACCGTCTTGACCGGCGAGTTCGGCACGGTGACGACCTCGTTGCTGCGCGGGCTCGCCGACGTCCCGTCGGTCACCAGCTTCACGTCGGCGGCGCCGCTGCTCTTGGCCAAGAAGAACAGGGTGTAGGTGGACAGCGCGAGGTCGTCCTGGCCGCTCGTCATCCGGCTGAGCGTCTCCTGCCCGCTGGCGCCGACGTCGGTCTGCACCTCGAGGCCCTCGGCCTTGAAGTACCCGCCCTCCTGGGCCAGCCAGAGCGGCGCGAGGTCGACGGTGGTGAGGATCGCGACCCGGATCGACGGCTTTTCGACGTCACCGGCGGCGGAGGAGCTCTTGAGCTGGCTGCACCCGGTCAGCAGGACGGCGAAGGCCAGGGCGAGCACGGCGAGCCGGCGTGTCGAGGCGCGATGAAGCATGCCACTCCTCGGAGAGAATTATGGGGACCACGGAATACGGCTCGTTCGGCCGTGATCAGCCGGACTGTAGATGACGATTTCCCGGGCCGCAAATACGTTGCCGAGAAATATGCCCCGCCAGGTTCACGCGAAAGAGTGACAGGAAGGCGAACGGGTAACCTACTGACAGGACGGTCAGGAGGGCCGGAAAGAAACCGCCGTCACGCGGCCGGGTTTCGTGATCTTGCCACCGCAGGTAGTGACCTCGGGTTGCGCTGATCGTCGTAACGCCACCGAGTGGCGGCGCGACTGCCTGGCGTGACCTCCTCACCCGGCGAACCGGATCCCGCCGACGAGTTGATCAGGCGGATCGAAGAATCGACACCCCCCGGCTACCGGCACGTCGAATCCACGGTCGTCCACCGGGGCGAAAACGTCTACAAAACCGCGACGCTCTATTATGTACCGGAACAAAGCGGCGACGGGCAGCTGATCCTGGTGGTCAATTCCTGGACACCGCGCCCCGATTTCTCCGGGTTCGACCTGCGGCCGGGCGCGAGCGGGTGGACGTGCGAGGACGCCGACATCGCCGAACTGCACCGGTTCCTCTCGGGCCGTTTCGAGCCCGCCGAGCCGGACGCCCCGCTCGCGGCCGTCATCCGGAAGGTCCAGACGGGCGAAGCGGACGCGGGCCAATTGGCCCAATTGGCGGAAGCGCTGGCGGACGCCCCGAACGGGGCCGGAATCCTGGCCGCGCACGGCGCCGGGCAGGTGCTGCTCGACGGCATCCAGGCCGCGAAGCAGCGGGACGTCATCACGGCGCTTTCCGAAGTCGTCCGGGATCCGGCGGCCAAGGAGAACGAATTCCAGAAGATCCTCGAGGAAAGCTGGTGGATGTTCGGCGGAAAGTTCGTCGACAAGGCGAAGCGACGGCACCTGACGGTGATGACCCAGCTGGACGTCCCCCTGATCCGCGCCGACGGCGCACTCCACGTGGTCGAACTGAAACGGGCCTGCATCCCGGATCTGGTCATCCCCCACCGGAACTACTTCGTCGTCGGCCCCGAGGTGAACAAGGCGGTCGGCCAGAGCATCAACTACCTGCGCGAATTCGACGAAGAACGCACCACGATCAAGGAGAAGCTCGGCATCGAATGCCGCCGCGCGTTCGCCACGGTGGTCATCGGCGACCCGCAGCACGTGCCGGACCCCAAGGCCCGCGAGCACGTCCCCGACACACTCCGGACGTACAACGCCCACCTCGGGCGCGTCGAGGTGATCACCTACGCCGACCTCATCCAGGGCGCGGAGAAGGCGCTGGAACTGGCACCGTCGCCGGGCTAACCGTTCGCAACGGCCTCGGCGGCGGTCGAGAAGCGGCGCAGGCCGGGCGTCACCGCGCCGACGAGCACCACCGCCAGCACGCATAGCAACCCACCGCTGACCAGCGCAAAGGTACCCGAAACGGCACTGGCAACGAGCCCACCGCGCAGGTTGCCGACATCCGGACCGGCCTGGCCGACGATCTGCTCGGCGGCCGCAACCCGGCCGAGCAGCGCGTCCGGCGTGGCCAGCTGGACGAGCGCACTGCGCGAAACCACCGACACCGTGTCGGCCGCCCCGGCGAGGACGAGGCAGGCGAGCCCGAGCCACCGGTCCGGCGCCAGCCCGAACCCGGTCAGCGCGGCACCCCAGAGGGCGGACCCGGCGAGCATCACCCGGCCGGGCCGGGGCAGCCGCGTGAAGGTCCCGGAGAAGACGGAAGCCACAACCCCGCCGACCGCGACGGCCGACAGGAACAGGCCGAGCGTCCGCGGATCGCCGGCGAAGCGTTCGGCGTTGACGAGCGGGAACAGGCTGATCGGCATGGACAGGACGGTGGCGGCGAGATCGGTGAGCAGCGCCCCGCGCACCACGGGCGTCCGCACGAGGAAGGCAAGCCCATCGACCACCCCCCGAAGCCCCGGCCGCGAAGGCTCGCCATCGGGCCACATCGCGGGGAGGCCGAAGACGCCGTAGAAGGCGAGGCCGAAGGTGAGAGCGTCGACGACGTAGCAGCCACCGACGCCGACCCACCCGAGAACGAGCCCGCCGAGCGCGGGGCCGAGCAGCATGGCGCTTTGAAAGGCAATCCGGTCCAGAGCCAGCCCGGCGGCCAGCTGTCCGGGTGGAAGCAGCCGCGGGACGAAGGTCCGAGCGGCCGGCCCACCACAGGCGACAAAACACGATTGGCCGGCGACCAGCGCCAACGCGACAACCGGCACATCCCCGAGAAACCCTTGCACGGCAAGGAAGACGGAGCAGACGGCTTGACCGGTGGTGGCAACAAGGGCAACCTTCCGCCGATCAACCCGGTCCACCAGCGACCCACTGAAAAGGCCGAAGACGACAATGGGCAGGGCTTGAGCAAGCCCGACAACCCCGGTCCACAGGGTGCTCCGAGTCTGTTCCCAGACCTGGAACATGACGGCAACGAGGGTCATCTGCGAGCCAAAGCCGGAGAAGACCCGGCCGAGCCAAAGCCGCCGAAAGGGCGGCGAGGCACGGAGCGGAGCAAGGTCGACAAAGGCGCGGGCCAGGGACACGGAAGCGATTGTAACAGCGCTTATACATAACGGGTGAGCAGCAGGAAGCTTGTCATCGGAGGAGCTGGGTGGTCATCCCGTCGCCTGAGGCCGTGAAATCACTTTGAGCCGGGCCCGCAACCCACAGCGCGGGGCTGGATCAGGGCGCAGGCTTGCGGGCCCGGCTCAA
>NZ_JBSGJD010000013.1:17140-73531 GCF_053605405.1 Amycolatopsis sp. NPDC003861 | reverse complement strand
CTGTATTAAACTGGTGTGATATACCATTATATCAAGTTGTCATTTCTGTGTTTTTCTTTGGGGGCTGGTAAAAGGGGGCCCGCCCGCCCGGGGGGCGCCCTGGGGTGATGTGTTCAGCGCAGCCACGTGCGGTCGCCGACGAGGGCGGCCCAGCGGCGGCCGAGTCCCCACGTGTTGCCGGCCGCCGCGGCGGCCAGCGCGATGAGGACGAGCGCGTAGACGATGTGGTAGTCGACGATCGGGTTGGTCGAGTGCGTGGCCTCGCCGGTGCTCCTGGTCTGGGCGAGAGGCCATTCGGCGGCCCACATCATGAGCATCATCAGCGCGCCGGCGGCGGCGCTCAGCCGCAGCCCGATACCGGCCATGACGGCGAGGCCGATGCCGGCCAGGCCGAGCATGAACAGCCAGTCGGCCCACCACGCGCCGGCCCAGGAGTGGAACATCGACTCGAACGGCCCGGCGTGGACCCCGCTCAGGAAACCCTTGGTCGGCGAGCCGCCGTTGATCCAGGCACCCTTCGCCGGGGTTGCGTAACCCCAGCCGAACAGCTTGTCGAGGAACGCCCACAGGAAGACGAACCCGGTGGCGATGCGCAGGACGGCCAGGGACTTCCCGGCGACGGTGGGTCCGGCGACGAAGTCGGGGATCGGCGCCGGTTCGGTGACCCGGTGGGCCGGGGGTGGGGTGGGAGCCGTCTTCTTTTCGTCCGGCTGGATGGACATGGCAAACCTCCGTTCTTTCGTTGCTGGGGCCAGTTTCTTCGGGTTGCCCCCCGGTTTCTGGGGCCGAAGGTCCCCGGCCGGGAGGTCCTTGGGTGCCGGTTGCCGGGGACCGCGGACGAAGGACCGAAGTCCTCCCGGAACAGGGCGGAAGCCTCGCGCGCGCGAGTGCGGGGAACCGGTTGGCTCCGGGGCGGCGAAAGGGGAATCGGATGAGTGGCACCCAGCTGGTGGTCGGTGTCGACGGCTCGACCGGAGCGCTCGCGGCAGTCCGGTGGGCCGCTCGCGTCGCCCGAGCCCGGCGGCTCGGCCTGCGCCTGGTCCACGCGCTGCCGGAACTGCCCGCGCCCTACCCGAGGGCCGATCCGACGTACGAGCAGTTGCTGGAGGCGGCAGGCGCACAGGGCCGGGTCATGCTGGCCGAGGCCCGGGACGCGGCCGGCGAAGTCGAGGCGGAGACGGTGCTGCGGCTCGAACGGGCCGCCGACGCCCTGGTCGCCGCATCCGCCGGCGCGGCGATGCTCGTGCTCGGCACACCGGGGCTGCGGCCGCTGGGCCGGGTCCTGCTCGGGTCGGTCACGGTGGCGCTCGCCGCGCACGCGCGGTGCCCGGTCGCGGTGATCCGCCCGCACGCCGGGGAGGACGAGCCGCCCGCCGAAGGGCCGGTCGTGGTCGGCGTCGACGGGAGTCCCGCGAGCGAGGAGGCCATCGCCGTCGCGTTCGAGGAGGCGTCCTGGCGGGGTGCCCGGCTGATCGCGGTGCACTGCCACCGCGGCGGCCGGTGGGGCACGGGCGAGGAGTACGCCCGGGAACTGCTCGCCCAGCGGCTGGCCGGCTGGGGCGAGAAGTACCCGGACGTGGTGGTCGACCGCGAGGTCGTGGCCGGCCGCGCGGCAGAGCGGCTGCTGGACTTCGCCGACCGGGCGCAGCTGCTGGTCGTGGGCAGCCGCGGCCGGGGCGGGCTCAGCGGGCTGGCGCTGGGCTCGACGAGCCAGGCGCTGATGTCCTACGCGCTCTGCCCGGTGGTGGTGGCGCGCCCCCGGGCGAAGTAGAGCACTGGGCCGACGAAGTTCACCGCGATCACCAGTGCCCACAGCCACTTCGGGCCACGGACCTGCGTGGCGGGCCGGTGGGCGAGGTCCCACCAGGCGGCCGAGGCGAGCAGCAGCTGGACGCTCGCGGCGAGGCGGATCCGGCCGCGTTGCCGGGGGCTCAGGTCGCGCCACCGCTTGTGGTCGGTCATGGCTTCTCCTTTCGGTAGAGGCTTCCAGGCAAGGACATCGGCAGGCACGGGCAAAGGGGCGAAAGACCTCTCGGCCGGGGACCCTCGCCCGCAGCCCGGTTCCGGCCGGGTTCCTACCTTGAAGAGAACTGTCCGACGGAGGTGTGTGATGCGCGGTCCGCAGGTGTCGGATCTGATGACCTGGCCGGTGGTGACCGCCGGTCCCGGGACGACGTTCAAGGAACTCGTCTCCCTGCTGGCGGAGCACGGCATCGCCGCAATTCCGGTGCTCGACGAGCACCGGCGCCCGATCGGCGTGGTCGACGAAGCCGACCTGCTCGCCCGTCACCGCGGTGACAGCAGGGCGGAGCCGGTCTTCTGGAAGCGCCGGGTGTGGACCAAGGCGCAGGGGCTGACCGCGCGTGAACTGATGACCCGGCGCGTGCCGACCGTCGCCAAGGACGAGCCGGTGGCCGGCGCGGCCCGGAGGCTGGTGGAGGCGAAGCTGCGTCGCCTGTACGTCGTCGACGGCTCGGGCCGGCTGATCGGCGTCCTCGCCCGCCGGGACGTCCTGCGCGCGTTCCTGCGCCCGGACGAGGAGCTCAAGGAGACCGTCGAGCGCGAGGTGCTGCAGCGGTCGATCTGGGCGGACCCGGCGACGGTGACGGTCCAGGTCGACGACGGTGTCGTGACGTTGAGCGGGGTGATCGACCGGCGCAGCGAGGTGGAGCGCGCGGAGTGGCTGACCGAGTCCGTGCCCGGCGTGGTGGCGGTCCGCAACCGCCTGAAGTACACCCAGGACGACGGCGCGGCCGCCGGACTGCGCTGAAGGGGCGGCGATGAAACGCATCGTCGTCCTAGGCGGGGGCACCGGGGGAACGCTCGCGGCGAACCGCCTGTACCGCGACTTCGGCGACGGCGCACGAATCACCGTCGTCGACCAGGACGACCACCACGTCCACCAGCCGGGCCTGCTGTTCGTGCCGTTCGGGACGGCCGACCCGGACGACCTCGTCCGGTCACGCCCCCGGCAGCTGGCCGACGGGACCGGCTACCACTGCAGCGAGGTCGAGCGCGTCGACGTCGACGCCGATCGCGTGCACCTGGCCGACGGCACCGTGCTCCGCTACGACGCGCTCGTGATCGCCACCGGGGCGCGGCTCAGGCCGGAGAAGACCGCAGGGCTCACCGGGCCGGGCTGGCGTTCCCACGTCGACACGTTCTACGACCTCGACGGCGCGGTGGGCCTGGCTTCGGCGCTGGCGGGATTCGACGGCGGCCGCCTGGTGGTCGACGTTCTCGGACTCCCGGTCAAGTGCCCGGTCGCCCCGCTCGAGTTCTGCCTCCTCGCCGACTGGTTCTTCACCGGACGAGGTGTCCGGGACCGGGTCGAGCTGGCCTTCGTGACGCCGGTCAGTGGCGCGTTCGCCGAGCCGGTGGCCGCCGAGGCGTTCGCGGAACTGCTGGCGGCGAAGAACATCGAGCTGGTGGCCGGCTTCGCCACCGGCGAGGTCGACGGCACCGCCCGGCGGCTGGTGTCCACCGACGGCCGGGAGGTCGCCTTCGACCAGGCGGTGGTCGTCCCGTTGCACGGCGGTTCGTCCTATGTGGACGGCTCGCCCGGCATGGGTGACGAGCGCGGGTTCGTCCGGGCCGACGAGCACACCCTGCAGGCCGAGGTGAAGGACAACATCTTCGTCATCGGAGATGCCGCGGCGATCCCGGCCGTGAAGGCGGCGTCGGTCACGTACTTCGAGGGCGAAGTGCTGGCCCGTAACGTCGGGCAGTTCCTGGACGGCAGGCCGCTCGACGCGAGCTTCGACGGGCACGCCACCTGTTTCGTCGAAAGCGGTTTCGGCAAGGCGCTGCTGCTGGACTTCAACTACGAAACCGAGCCGCTCCCCGGCCGGTTCCCGGCGGACACGGGCCTGCCGCTGCTCAGGGAGTCGCGGCTCAACCACCTCGGGAAGGTGCTTTCCCCGTGGTTCTACTGGCACCACCTGCTGCCCGGCCGCGACCTGCCCGGCATGCCGAGCGCGATGCCGCGCGCGGGCAAGCAGTTCCCGGAACCGGCCGGACGCTGAGCACCCGGTCTCTTCCCCCTGAACTCTCCGGACCACGCACGCAGCGGCCGGCAGAGGCCGCGCAACGGGAGGAGTGATGATGAAACGAATGTCCCGGGTCGTCGCGGCGGCCACGTTGGCGGTGGCGATGTCCCTCGGCGTCTCGGCCGGGCCGGTGTTCGCGGCGGAGACCGAGGCGCCGGCTTCCGCCGCCGCACCGGGGGCGGATTCCCCGCCACCGGCCACGCCGGAAACCCCGACGACGAGACCGGCGCCGACATCGAGACCGGCCCCGACGACGAAACCGGCGCCGGCCACCAAGCCGTCTCCGGCCCCGACCACCACCAAGCCGGCACCCACGTCGGTGCAGCCGCCGGAGAGCGCGGTGAAGGACCCGCCGTCGTCCGTGTCGAGTACGGCGCCGGTGTCGACGACGTCGGCCTCCGCGCCGCCCGCTGCCGCGGAGGAGCAGCCGGACCTGCGGCTGACCGTGGTGTTCGACAAGCCGTCCTACCGGCCGGGTGACACGGTCGCCGCCCGGGCGACGGTGACGAACGCAGGCACCGGCACCGCCACCAATGTGTGGTTGACCGATTCGGGCACCCTGACGTCCCATTCCTGGTACGGCTTCACCGGCCCGAACGTCGTGGCACCGGGGCAGACGATCGAGGGCAGCACCTCGGCCTACATCGAAGACGTCAGCGAGAACGTCGTGCGGCTGACGGCCGCAGTCACCTCCAGCGAACCCGACGCGAACCCGGCCGACAACTCGGTCACGGTCACGGCCCCGCTCACCATCGTGCGCGGCGGGCTCACCGGGATCGCCTACGGCGACCACAACCGCAACCACGTGATCGACCCGGGTGAGACCCTGGCCGGTCTGGTCGTCCGCGCCTCGGGGCCGCCGGCCCCCGGCCGGTACTTCGACGCGGTGACCGACAGCGGGGGCCGGTTCTCCTTCCACGACATGCTCGCCGGGTCCTGGACGCTCTACGGTGTTTCCCCGGACTGGAAGTTCGCCGGCGTCACCGTGGAGGTGACCGGGGACAGCGAGCCGGAAGTGGTGGTCCGGGGCGAGTACGACATCACCGGCTGGCTCAAGGGGTCCGCACGGTTCTCCCCACCGACGTACGCCGGTGGGGACACCGCCCGGATGATCGTCACGGTGGCCAACAGCGGCCGCGGCCCGGTGCCCGGCCTGACCGCCCATTGCTTCACGAGCGACTACGGAGTGCCGATCGGCCTGGGCGAGCTGGACCCGGCCGGCGCGGGCGGCACGGTTCCGGCCATGTCCTCGCGGAACTTCGAGGTCACCATCCCGGTCCGGCCGGAGGCCGTGGCCGCCGGATATCTCGAGGCCCGCTGCACGGTCTACCCACCCGGCTTCTTCGGTTACGTCGAGGTGTCGGCGACCGCGCGGATCCCCGGTGCACGCGCGCCCAAGTCCGTCGGGTACGTCGTCACCCCGATCTACGGCTGCGGGTGTCACCCGCAGTACGACCGGGTGCCGGGAGTGAAGGTGTACCTGCGCAACCAGGTGACCGGTGTGATCGTGGCGCGTGCGGTGAGCGACGCGGACGGGACCGTGGTCTTCTTCGACCTGCCCGCCGACCGCTACGACGTCGGCATCGTCGGCCCGTGGCAGGGCCAGTGGGGCCAGACGCAGATCTGGCTCGCTCGCGGCGGTGACGACGGTACGTACTACCGGAACTGGATCGTGATCGTTCCCGGGCCGAACCAGCCCGATCCGGATGCGGTTCCGCCGGCGGCGAAGCCGCCGGCCGGTAAATTCGGCGCTCCCGCTCGGCCCGTACCGGCCCGGCAGGTCGTCGCGGGCTCGGAAACCGGTCGCCTGGCCTCGACCGGTGCGGACGCCGGCTGGCTCGCCCTGGGCGGGCTGCTGACCTTCGTCGCCGGGGCGTCCTTGGTGTTCGGCAGCCGCCGTCGAACCTGACGGGGGCGCAACGACGGCACCCGCCCGCCGGACCGACCGGCGGGCGGGTGCCTGAAGTGCTGGGGACGGGTGCCCGCCGGGCCGCATCACCGGCGGGCGCCCGGGGCACTCAGCCCAGCGATCGCCCGATCAGTTCCACCAGTTCGACCGTCCGGGTCGCGTAGCCCCACTCGTTGTCGTACCAGCCGAACACCTTCGCCAGGTGCGAGTCGGCCTTGGTCAGCTGGGCGTCGAACACGCAGGACGCCGGGTCGCCGATGATGTCGCGGGACACGATGGGCGCCTCGGTGTAGCGCAGGATGCCCTTGAGGTCGCCGTCGGCGGCCTCGGCGAAAGCGTGGTTGACCTGCTCGGCCGTCACCGGGCGCTCGAGCTCCACCGTCAGGTCGGTCAGCGAGCCGTCTTCGACCGGGACGCGGACCGCGACGCCGTCGAGCTTGCCGGCCAGCTCGGGCAGGACCAGGCCGATCGCCTTCGCCGCGCCGGTGCTGGTCGGAACCACGTTGACCGCGGCCGAGCGGGCGCGGCGCGGGTCCTTGTGCGGCCGGTCCAGCAGGGCCTGGTCGCCGGTGTAGCTGTGGATCGTGGTCAGCAGGCCCCGGCGGATGCCGAACGCGGAGTGCAGCACCTTCACCATCGGCACGACGCAGTTGGTCGTGCAGGAGGCGTTCGACACGATGTGGTGCTTCGCGGGGTCGTAGTCGTCCTCGTTCACGCCGAGCACGATCGTCGCGTCGACGTCCTTGCCGGGGGCGAAGATCACGACCTTCTTGGCGCCGGCGGTCAGGTGCACGCCGGCGGCTTCGCGGGTGCGGAACTTGCCGGTCGACTCGACGACGACGTCCACGCCGTATTCGCCCCACGGCAGCTGAGCCGGGTCCGCGGTGGACGAAACCTGGATCAGGTGGTCGCCGACACGCAGCGCCTCGCCGTCGACGACCTCGACCGGGATGCGCAGCCGTCCGTAGGTGGAGTCGTGCGCGAGCAGGTGCGCCAGCATCTCCGGGGACGTGATGTCGTTGACCGCGACCACTTCGATCGGGCTGTCCGGGGTTTCCAGCACGCACCGGAGGATGTCGCGGCCGATCCGGCCGAATCCGTTGATGCCGAGCCGTACCGTCATGGGTTTCTCCCTGTCGTCGTCTTTCCCCGTCGATGGTTCTCCGGCGGCGCACACGACCCGTAGGGCCCAAGGTCCTCGCAGGTCGGGCAGAACGACTGCTTCGCCCGGCGCGCGGAAGGGGTTCGCTGAAGGTGCAGGGGACTGCGGAAGGAGCGGTGATGACGGAAACGACCGCGAAAGGCCGGATCGTCGTCGGTGTCGACGGTTCCGACGCCGGCACGGCCGCGCTCGTGTGGGCGGCCGGGCAGGCGGCGGCCGGCGGCGCCGAACTGGACGTCGTGACGGTGTGGCTGCACGACGCGATGCTCGACGACGCGTCCGTGAACCGGACCCTGGAAGAAGCCCGGCGAGTGCACTTCCACGAGTTGGAAAAGCTCGTCGCCGCGGTGACGAAGGACCTCACGGGCGTGACCGCCCGGTGCTTCGCCCCGGACGGCGATCCCGCCGGGGTGCTGACCGAACGGGCGAAGGACGCGACCATGCTGGTCGTCGGCAGCCACGGCAAGGGAAAGGTCCGTGCGGCGCTCGCCGGTTCGGTGAGCAGCGCCTGCCTGCGGCACGCGACCTGCCCGGTCGCCGTGATCCCGCCGCCGGCACGCACGCCGGACAGCCCCCTCGGCCGCCGGCTGGCCGAGGTCGCCGGGGAAACGGCCTGACGTGACCACCATCACCGGCCCACCCTTGCTGCGCGTCCGGGGCCTCACGAAGAAATTCGGGCCGGTGCAGGCGCTGGCCGGCGTCGACCTCGACGTCCCGGCCGGTCAGGTCACCGCGCTCGTCGGTGACAACGGCGCGGGCAAGTCCGTGCTGATCAAGTGCATCGCCGGCATCCACGTCCCGGACGCCGGCGAACTCGCCTGGCAGGGGCAGCGGGTGCGGATCCGCACGCCGCGGGACGCCGCCGCGCTCGGCATCGAGACCGTGTACCAGGACCTGGCGTTGTGCGACAACCTCGACATCGTCCAGAACATGTTCCTGGGCCGGGAAAAGGTCCGACACGTGTCGCTCGACGAAGACAGCATGGAACTGGCCGCGAAGGAGACGCTGCACAGCCTGGGCGTCACGACGGTGACGTCGGTTCGCCAGCCGGCCGGCTCGCTCTCTGGCGGCCAGCGCCAGGCCGTGGCGATCGCCAAAGCCGTGTTGTGGCACTCGAAACTGGTCATCATGGACGAGCCGACCGCGGCGCTCGGCGTGCAGCAGACCGAGGTCGTGCTGGAGCTGGTCGGCCGCCTGGCCGAGCGCGGGCTCGGCGTGGTCGTGGTGTCGCACAACATGAACGACGTCTTCGACGTGGCCGACCGGATCGCCGTGCTGTACCTCGGCCGGATGGCGGGCGTGTTCGCCACCGGCGAGCTGACCAAGGAAACGGTCGTCGACCTGATGACCGCGGGCCGCTCCGACCGCTGGAGCGTCCCGGCCCGAGTGAAGGGAGTCGCGTCATGACCTTCTGGTTGATCACCGCCGCGGTCGTCATCGTCTTGCTGGCGCTGTCGATCCGGGTCGTCAAGCAGTACGAGAGAGGGGTCCTGTTCCGGCTGGGCCGGGTCCTCGGGGTCCGTGAGCCCGGGTTGCGGTTCATCATCCCGGTGATCGACGTGCTGCGGCGGGTGTCCCTGCGGATCGTCACGATGCCGATCCAGTCGCAGGGCATCATCACGCGCGACAACGTGAGCGTCGACGTCTCGGCGGTGGCGTACTTCCGCGTGCTCGATGCGACGAAGTCGGTGGTCGCGATCGAGAACGTCTACGCGGCGATCGACCAGATCGCCCAGACGACGCTGCGGAAGGTCGTCGGCCAGCACACCTTGGACGAGACGCTGGCGGAGACGGACAAGATCAACTCCGACATCCGGCAGATCCTCGACGTGACCACCACCGAGTGGGGCGTCGACGTGACCCTGGTGGAGCTGAAGGACATCCAGCTGCCGGAGACGATGAAGCGGGCGATGGCCAAGCAGGCCGAGGCCGAGCGGGAGAAGCGAGCCAAGATCATCAACGCCGAGGGCGAAGCCCAGGCCGCGGCGGCGCTCGGCACGGCGTCGGACACGATGATGGCGCACCCGCTGGCGCTGCAGCTTCGGAACCTGCAGACGCTGATGGAGATCGGGGTGGACCACAACAGCACGGTGGTGTTCCCGGCACCGCTGATGAGCACGATCGGCGAGCTGGGCACGTTCCTGGCCCGTGAGGCGGCCGCTGCCGCTCCGCCCACGGCAGTATCCAACGGCGAAGCGGCGGTTCCCTCGCCTCGCTGAGCCGGTCGCGCGTGAAGGCCGCCTTGATCTTCTCAAGGCGACCTTCACGGCTGGGGACCTCCGGGTCACCGGGCCAGCCAGCGCGTCGCGCCCCGCAGGCCGAAGGCCATCGAGTCCCAACCCGCCCCCGCGTGCACCGGCAGCCCGGCGCGGAACCGGCCCGGCACATACGTTCCCAGTGCCTTCTTGCCCAGCCGCCAGGCCGCCGACGTGCCGACGCGGTAGTCCTCGAGCGCGTCCGGGTCGACGACGACCGGGCGGACCGGATCGCCGGTGACCGACAGCGGGACCTGCGCGAACGTCGCCTTGTCGAACATTTCCAGCACGCACATGCTCACCGGCTCGAACCCGGGGCCCGGCAGGTCCACGCCGGCGTCGGCGGCGATCTGGCCGGCCACCGCCTGGGCCTGCAGCAGGGCCAGGAACGCCTGCTTGACCGGGAAGTCGCCGGCGTCGCCCGGGGCGTAGACACCGGGGTGTCCCAGCACCTCGCGCTTGCTCTCCTCGCAGACGAGGAAGCCGCGGTCGTCGGCCGGGAGGCCTTCGAAGCGCTGGGCGGCGACGTACGGCGGGAACGCCACCAGCAGGTCGAACTCGTGCGAGGTGCCGTCGGTGAAGGCCACCTCGAGCTCGCTCACCTTGTCGGGTTCGACGCCGGTGCGGCCCTCGATCCCGCGGGTGGCGAACTCCGCGGCCACCACGTCGTGCAGCTTGGGCCCGAACGCCTGCACGTAACTCTTCTCGGAGGTGGCGAAGGCGATCTGGACGTTGTCGCGGACCTCGCGGCGGCGCAGCCAGGTGTCGAGCATCAGCGTGATCTCGTACAGCGGTCCGGCGCACTTGTTGCCGGGCGGCACGAGGAACAGGACCTGCTGCAGCCGGCCGTGCCGGGCGTGCTGGGCCACCCACTGCAGCTGCTCGCCCAGGGCGTGCAGCTGCCCCGGCGTCCACACGGTGCGCGCGTACTCCGCCAAGCCGGGCACCTCCTCGGGGCGCATCGCGGCACCGGTGGCGATGACCAGGTGGTCGTAGGGGACCGGTTCGTGGGAGGTGTGCACGACACCGCGGTCGGTGTCGACGCCTTCCGCGGTGGCGATCCGGGCCTCGATCTCCCGGCGGCGCAACGGTTTTGCGAGCGGCACGTGCAGCGGTGCCTCGGCCGCGCCGAAGGGCAGGTAGATGCTGTTGGGGCGGAACAGGAAGTCGTCCCGGTCGGAGACGAGGGTCAGCCGGACGCGGTCCGGGTTCGCGAGCGCGCGTAGCGCGAACGCCGTCTCCGGCCCGGCGAACCCGCTGCCCAGGACGACTACGTGGGTGGGGGACATGAGTCTTCTCCGATGCTCCGGTGGGTCGGCCGACATTTCACGATGCGCCCGGACGGGGGAGCGGAGGGAGGGTCCTCGGCCGCGCGGGCGAGGGACTTCCGGCCCTTTTCACCGGATTCGGTGCCCCAGCACAGTGGAACGGTGCCGAACACGCGGAAAACCGTCGGACCGCACCGCCGGATGCCGGCGCAGGACAGCCTGTGGTTGCACCTGGACCGGCCCGGGAACCTGATGGTCGTCACCTCGGTGCTCTGGACGCGGACACCGGTAGATCCCGCGCGGCTGCGGTCACTCGTGTCGGATCGCCTGCTCGCCCGGTACCCGGTGTACTTCCAGCGCGCCGTCCGGCGCGGCCGCACGCTCTTCTGGGAAACGGATCCCGGCTTCGACCTCGGCAAGCACTTCGTCGTGCAAGACCTCCCGGCGCCCGCCGACCAGGCGGCCCTGCAGGCGTTCGTCGCGGCGCGACGCGGCGAGCCACTCGACCTACGGCGTCCACTGTGGACCGTCGATCTGCTGCAGGGCTACCGCGGCGGCAGCGCGCTCGTGTGCCGCACCCACCACGCGATGGCGGACGGCATCCGGCTGACGCAGGTCCTGTTCAGCCTCCTGGACCCGGTCGAAAGCGAGCCGGCCCCGCACGCGAAGGTCGGCGGGGCCGGACCCCACCGCGAACCGGTGGCCCAGCCCGTGGCCCGGCTCGGCGCCACCGCGCTACGGGTGCTCGGTGACACCGGCGCGAAGGTCCAGCAGCAGGCTGCCCGCGTCCACCCGGTGCTGGAGTCCGCGGTCGCCCTGCCGTTCCTCGGCGCGACCGCGGCCGTGGGGGCCACGGGCGCGGTCGCCGGCTTCCTGTCGTCGGCCCTCGACGGCGGTCCCCGGCGCGCGGTCGACACGGTCGCGAGCGCGGCGACGACCCTCTGGCACAGCGCGACCGGGACCGCCGACCTGCTCGGCCCGTCCACCGCCACCGGCCTGTGGGACGGTGAACCGGGCGTCGAGAAGACCGCGGCGTGGGGCGAACCGATCCCGCTGATCACCCTCGGCCGGATCGGCCACGACACCGGGACGACGATCAACGACGTCTGCACCGCGCTCGTCGCCGGAGCAATCGACCGGTACTTCACGGCCCACGGAACCGCGCGGCCCGGGGCGTCGGACCTCGGCTGGCTGATCCCGGTGAGCCTGTCGTCCTTCGACGACGAGCTCCCGGCCACCCTGGGCAACCACTTCTCCCTGGTGCTGGCCCAGCTGCCGTTGGGCCGCTGCACGTTCGCCGAGCGCCTCGCCGAGGTGCACCGGCGGGTCGCCCGGATCCGCGACTCCTTCGAGCCGGTGCTGACGTTCGGGGTGCAGTACGCGATCGCGCAGAGCCCGGCGCCGGTCGGGTTGCCGCTGAGCCGGTTCTTCGCCGGCAAGGCCGTCGGCGTGCTCACGAACGTGCCCGGCCCGCGGGCGGCGATGACGCTGGCGGGCGCGGAGGTCGACGGGATCGTCGGCTGGGCGCCGTGCAGCGGCCGCCAGGCGATCACCATCTGCATTTTCAGCTACGCCGGCCAGGTGCGGTTCGGCTTCGGCACCGACCGCACGCTGATCCCGGACCCGGAGCTGCTGGTGGCCGCGCTGGCCGAAGAATTCGCCGAGGTCGCTCAGCGCGCCTGAGCCGACGCCGCGCTCACCTGGGCGCGGGCGTGGGCGAGCGCGTCGTCGAGGCTGGTGAAGAGGTGGCGGCCGGTGCGCAGGGCGCCGGTGGTGGTCAGCAGGTGCCGGTGGTGGTCCTGGACCCCCTTCAGCAGCACCGTGATTCCCCGTGCCTCCAGCTCCCCGATGGTCTCGCCCAGCGCCTTCGCGCCGGTCGCGTCGAGCAGGTGCAGGCGGGAGAACCGCAGGATGACGACGAGGACGTCGTCGGCCGCGGCCGCGAGCTCGGTCATGATCCGCTCCGAAGCGCCCCAGAACACGGCGCCCTCGAAGCGGAAGACGGCGATGTGCTCGTCGCCCTCGGCGGCCGGGCCGGGCAGGGTGTCGCGGCCGGCCCGGGCGGCGCGGGCGAGGTGGCGCAACGCGAAGAACGCGGCAGCCAGCAAGCCGATCTCGACCGCGAGGATGAGGTCGGCCGCGACGGTGACGAGCGCGGTCACGGCGAAGGTGACCGCGCTGGACCGGCTCGCCCGGACGACTTCGCGGACAGTGGCCAGCGGCACCATGCGCAGGCTGGTGATCAGCAGGACACCGGCGAGGGCGGACAGGGGGATCCGGGAGACGAGCCCGGTCGCGGCGTAGATCACCGCGAGGATCACCAGCGCGTGCAGGACGGACGCGAGCCGCGTGCGCGCCCCGGACCGGACGTTGACCGCGGTGCGGGCGATCGCACCGGTCGCGGGCATCCCACCGAACAGGCCACTGGCGATCGAGGCCAGGCCTTGGCCGACGAGCTCGCGGTCCGGCCGGGTGGGCCCCACCGGCGGGCCGCCGCGGGTCATCGTCGCGGCCACCCGGGCCGACAACAGGGATTCGATGGCCGCCAGCGCAGCGACCGCGATGACCGCCCCGGCGAGGTCGTGGACCACGCCGAGGTCGAACTGCGGCAACGCGGGGACGAGGCTGCTCGGCAGGCTTCCGATGCGTGGCACCGGGGCGTGCGCGACTTCGGCGGCGACGGTCGCCACGGCCACCGCCACCAAGGACGCCGGGATCCCGCGATGCAGCTTCGGCAGCGCGAGCATGGTCACCGCCACGACGGCGACCGTCGCCACCGTCCAGCCCGCCACGCTGCCGGCGTGCACGAGCGCGGATCCTGCGCCCATTACCGGGTTACGGCCCGCCGGCGCGGTCGTCCCGACAACCGCGGGAATCTGCTGGAGGAAGATGATGCAGGCGATGCCTAGCGTGAAGCCTTCGACGACAGGCCAAGGCAGGTAACCCACCAGCCTGCCCAGCCGCGCCGCGCCCGCGGCGAGCACCACCACGCCGCCGAGGATCGACACGAGCGCCACGGACGCCGTCCCGTGGACGGCCACGATCGGCGCCAGGACGACGGCCATGGCCCCGGTCGGGCCGGAGACCTGGACCGGCGATCCGCCGAAGACCGCGGCCACGATCCCGGCGACCACGGCAGTGACGAGCCCAGCTGCGGCTCCCGCGCCCGAGCTGATGCCGAAGGCCAGCGCGAGGGGGAGGGCCACGACGCCGACGGTGATCCCGGCGAGGAGGTCCGCCCGCAGCACCGGTGGGCGCAGGTCGTAGTCGGCCCGGTCGGGCAGCAGCTCCCGGGCGGTCGCGAGGCGGCTCACGCCTCGGCCGCGATCGCGTCGAGGATGGCCTGGGGGCTGGCTCCGGGCAGGGGTGGCAGTTCCTGCGCGGTCCGCAGCCGGTCGGAGTCCGGCGTCAGGCTCGACAGCAGGAACGCGCGGGCGACGACCAGGAGTTCGGCGACGAGCGGCTGGGCGAGCCAGTACTCGACGGCGTTGCCGGTGCGGGTGGAGGTGACGACTCCGCTGCGGCGGAGCACCGCGAGGTGCTGGGACAGGTGGGACGCTTCGCAGTCGGTCACCTCGAGCAGCCGGGTGACCGGGGTGCCTTCGTCGCCGGCCGCGGCCAGCACCTCCAGCACCTGGATCCGGATCGGGTGGGCCAGGCACTTGAAGAGGTCGGCTTTGATCCGGTAGAGCGGCTCGGTCGTGCGGGAGCGGGCGGGCATGGACACCTCCTGGATTGATGATTCTATCAATCCATCAACCCACGGCTTCAGCGGGCCGCGGCCAGCAGTGCCGGGACCTCCCGCTCGATCGCCTTGGCGAGCACGTCGGTTTCCGGGACCGCGTCCGCGTCCGCCGTGATCCCGAAGGTCACTTCGCCGGCGTAGCTGAGCATCGCCACGCCGATCCGCACCCGCAGCGCGATGGGCACGTACGGATGGATCCGGACGATCCGGCGGCCGAGGGCGGACAGCGGTTCGGCCGGGCCGCGCACGTTGGTCGTCACCGTGACGATGTTGCGCTGCGGCAGGTGCGCAGCCGCCCGGATAGCCCACGCGACCGGGGCGAACGGCTCGTGCGCCGCGGTAGCGGTGAGCAGCGCACCCGCATCGGCCTCCTTGGCGGCTTTCAGCGTGCCCAGTCGCCGGTGCACCCGGACCAGCCGCTGGGCCGGGTCGGCCAGGTCGACCGGCAGCAGGGGCAGCAGGAGCGAGACCTCGTTGTCGAGTGCGGTTCCGGTTCGCACGGACACCGGCACCAGCGACCGCACGCTGTCGGCGGCGGGCGTCTCGCCGCGCTGCAGCAGCAGTTCCCGGAACCCGCCGGTGACCGCGGCCAGCAGGACGTCGTTCACCGTGACGTCGAAGGCCCGTGCGACGGCCTGGACGTCGGCCAGCGGCACCGACACGGTCGAGTAGCGCCGGTCGCGCCCGAGCGGCCCGGTGAGCGGAGTCGGCGACACCGGCAGGAGCGCGGACGTCATCGCGGCGAGGCCGCGCGCCGCGTCGCTGACGCGGCGCGCCAGCCGGTTCGGGTGCAGCAGCTCGCGGGCGAGCAGCCGGGTCTGGGTCCAGGGCGTGCGCAGCAGCGAGCCGGCCGCGTCCCGCAGCAGCTTGGCCGTGCCCGGGTCGGCTGCCTCGGCGGCGGGACGCGGGTCGGCCGGGGCGTCGCCGAACAGGACGGTCTGCAGCCGGGTCGCGGCGAGCCCGTCGGCCAGGGCGTGGTGCACCTTCGTCAGGATCGCCCAGCGGCCGCCGGGAAGTCCTTCGATCACCCAGAACTCCCACAGCGGCCGGTCCCGTTCGAGCCGTTCGGCCATCAGGAGGGCGACCAGCTCGCACAGCGCGTTCTCGTCGTGCGGCGCCGGGAGCGCGACCCGCCCGAAGTGCGCGGGAGGGTCGAACGCCGGGTCGTCGACCCAGGCCGGCGGCCCGAGGTCGAACGGCACCGTGCGCACCTTCTGCCGGTAGCGCGCGATCCCGGCCAGCCGCGCGAGCACGGCGGCGGCGAACTCGTCCTGGCCCGGCACCGGTCCCTCGGCGATCGCGACCGAGGCGATGGCCAGAGACAATCCCGGGTCCTCGTCTTCGATCTCGAGGAAGGCCGCGTCGAGCGGGCTGAGCCGGTCCATGACGTCCTCTCAATGGGCGATGTCGACGACGACTCGCCGGACCTGGTCCTGAGGGCCGAGCTGGGTGAACACGCGGAACGGCAGCCGAGCGCGGACACCGGCGGCGAACGTGCTGAGCCCTTCGAAGGAGCCGGCGAAGCGCACGGCCCGCAGCGACGGCCAGCCCGGGGTGCTGACGAGGGTGTCGCCGACCACGGCCAGGACCCGGCCGGGCTGGTGCCCGGAGTCGTCGGTGCCGAGCGCGGGCGCGCGGACGACGATCTGCAGGGCCGCGCCACCCGGCACCGGCAGCGGTTCGCCCTTCGGGTCGGTGGTCACCACCGGCACGTACCGGACGGCGAACCCCGCCGCCGGGCCGTTGACGTCGAAGACCACGCGGTCGAAGCAGGCGTGCCGCCCGGCTCGCACGAGGTACAGCGCGTCGCGGCTCATCGGGTCGGAGTCACGCGCGTCCGTGCGCCAGCCCGCGGTTTCCGGGCACACCGCTTTCGCCGGGGGCGGCGTGGCCGTAGGCGGCACGGAGGTGGTGGGCGCCGCCGGAGTGGTGACCGGGGTCGTCGCGGGTGCCGGGAGCACCGACGCCGAGGGCGACGTGCTCGCCGGTGGCGCCGCGGCCCGGTCGCTTCCGCACCCGGCGACCGCCAGGCCGCACGCCAGCGCGACGAGCACCGCGCGCCCGCGCGGGGTCATCTCGTCCTCGTCAGCGCGTCCCGCCGCCGTTCGTACTCCTCCTGGTCGATCTCGCCGCGGGCGAACCGTTCGTCGAGGATCCGCCGGGCCGCGCCGTCCGTGGACGGCGGCTGCGGTGCCCCCCGCGCGAGGACGACCACGAGCGCGACGAGCCCGGCCAGGATGAGCGCCATCAGCACGAGCATGCCGATGCCGCCGGCCCAGCCCATGGTTGCGGGGGAGTGCCAATACGGCATGACCGGCTCCTTTCCTAGTGGGCCTGGAAGTGCTTCGGGGGAGCTTCGAGCGGCTGCAGCACGTCATCCAGGTCGCGGCGCGGGGTGGCGGGCAGCGGCTCGGCGTTGGCGGGGGCCCAGCCGATGCGCAGCACCATCTGGGGGAACGACCCGCCGGTGACGTGCTCGGTCACGGTGTCGCGGACGTCCGGCAGCTCCAGCGGCTCGGTCAGCGGGCACGACGACAGGCCGAACGCGTTCGCCGTCAGCAGCACGGCACTCGTGGCTTCACCAGCCCGCAGCCGGGACATCCGGTCGTCGGACGCGGTGCTGAGCACGAGCAAAACGGTCTCGTCGTCCTCGGCCTTGGCCCCCACCGGCTGAGCCAGGAGCGGGTCGGCGAAAGGCCGGGTCCGGAGCGCGCCCGGGGTGTCGTCCGGGGCCGGGGTGTTGCGGGCCGGGACGCCGTCCGGGGAGAGGTGACGTCCGCTCCAGGCCGAAAGTTCGGTGCGGTAGGCGGGGTCGGCCGCGTGCCGGTCCGCGGCCTCCTCGATCGCCGTCGCGAGGTAGTACCTCGCCGAGTTGTCGGCGAGTTGCAGCACGGTGCCTTCCAGCGCGGCCGCCCGGGCCATCGCTTCGACGTGGCCGCGCGGGACGACCCACGAGCTGTGGCGGCGGCGGTCGGTCCGCCGGCGGGGGATGGCGGCGGCCATCGCGATCTCGTCCTGGGACGGGTCGTGCGGGTGCAGCGTGATCGCCGCCAGGTGGTCGGGCTCGGCGGGATTGGGCAGCCGGTGCACTTCCGCGGCCCAGCCGAGCGCGGCGAAGCCGACCCGGGCGTGGTGCAACGCGGCACCGCAGCTGAGGATCAAGTCACGACCGTCCGGGTCGGTCTCGGGCAACCGCCGGTCCGGGTCGGCGTAGAGGTGCAGGGAGCTGTGGCCGAGCCGCCAGTACCACGGCTGGGAGTTGTGCACCGACGGCGCGCGGACCGCCATGGCAACCGCGGTCTTGACGGTGAAGTCGTCCGGGAATGCTCGGTCCATCATCGGCCTGCCTCGTCGTCGGGAGTCTCTGCCGCCTCGACCTTCGCACCGCGGTCGCGGCCGCCGGGAGGGCCGGAGTGCCTTCGCTGCGGGGACTTTCGGTGCTCGGGCACGAGACAGGCCAAGGCTCGCGCGAGCGACTCCGCGGGCGTGCCGCTGGTCGGCAGCGAATGCGCTTCGGGCCACGGGTCGGCGTCCACGGCCATCCGACGGGCGATCTCGGGGGTCGCGTCCGACAGGGCGCCGGTCCGGGACGTGATGCGCTGCGCGGCGATCACCTCCGGGGCCCGGCAGCGGAGGGCGACCACCGGGCTGCTCGTCCGCGCGGCAGCCGCGACGGCGAGCGCCCGATGCGGGGCCGCGTTCCAGGACGCGTCCAGCACCACGGTTTCGCCGAGCGCCAGCAGGTCACCGGCCCGGCGCACGAGCTCGGCGTACGTCGCGTCCGTGTGCCGCGAGTCGTAGAGGCCTTCGCGGTAGCCCTCGGCGGGCCGCCGGGCCGGGGTGAGCCCGGCCAGTTCCTTGCGCAGGCGATCGGACTGCAGCAGGGTCGCGCCGAGCCGGTCGGCCAGCCCGGCGGCGATGGTGGACTTGCCGGTGCCCGGTTCCCCGCCGACGAGGACCAGCCGAACCTGGCCCAGCCGCAAGTGCCCGAGGGCGAGGTCGGCGTACGCCCGGGCCAGCTCGGCCGCCCGCGGATCGCCCTGCCCGTGGCGGAGGCAGGCCACCTTGACCCGGACGAACGCGCGGTAAGCGAGGTAGTGACGCACCAGCGCCGGGGGAGCGGGGTCGCCGGCGAACTCGCGGTAGTCGCGCAAGAGCTGTTCGCCCAGTTCGAGCGCGCCGAGCCGCTCGAAGTCCATCGCGAGGAAGGCGACGTCGTCGAGCACGTCGACGTGCCGGAGGTGGTCGTCGAACTCCAGGCAGTCCAGCACACGCGGGCCGTCGCCGAGGCAGAAGATGTCGTCGGCCAGCAGGTCTCCGTGGCCGTCGACGACGTGCCCCTGGGCGATCCGGCGGTCGAACAGCGGTTCGCGGCCGGCGAGGAACTCCTCGGCCAGCTCTTCGATCTCGTCCGCGGTGGCCGGGTCGAGCACCTCGCCGTGGAGCGGCCGGACCTGCGCGAAGCTGTCGCGCCACCGGTTCCGGACGGCGTCGCGGGTCTCGTCGGCGTCGATCTCCGGCCCGCGTGCCGCCTGGGCGTGGAAGGCGGCCAGCTGCCGCGCCAGGGCGCGGATCGTGGCGGGCCGCGCCGCGCCGTGCCGGACCAGGGTCGAGAGCCGCCGGTCCTCGGGCATCCGGCGCATCACGACCAGGTGGTCGCGGACCTCGCCGGCGGGGCCGGTGACGTCGGCGACGCCGAGGTAGACGTCCGGTGCCAGCCGCCGGTTCAGCTCCACCTCGCGGTGGCAGGCCCGTTCGCGGGCTTCGCGCGTCGAGAAGTCCAGGAAGCCGAGGTCGACCGGCTTCTTCAGCTTGTAGGCGAGGTCGCCGACGAGGAAGACCGCACCGATGTGGGTCTCGCGGACGTCGGCCCAGGGTCCGTCCATGCCGTCAGGATCGGCTCGCCGGGGCGGTTTGCGCCGGGGACGAAAGTCATCGGGAGCGAGGACCCGGGGAACCTTCCGCGAGCGCCTTCCGGCGCTCACCATGGTGCCCGGTGGAAGGAGACGTCGTGGACGAACCGGCGATCGAGGTGACGGATCTGCGGGTCCGCCGCGGCGGACAGGAGGTGCTGCGCGGCATCGGGTTCACCGTGCGGCGCGGGACCGTGACCGGCCTGCTCGGCCCGAACGGCTGCGGCAAGAGCACGCTGATGCGCTCGATCGTCGGCGTGCAGCTCGTCGAGTCCGGCCGCGTGGACGTGCTGGGCCGGCCCGCCGGTCACCCCGGGCTGCGGCGGCGGATCGGCTACGCGACCCAGGACCCGGCGATCTACGCGGACCTGACCGTGACCGAGGCCCTGCGGTACTTCGCCTCCGTGCTCGGCGCGCCTGCGTCCGATGTGGATCGTGTCGTTGCGCAGACCGGGCTCGCCGGGTCGGCCCGGACCCTGGTCGGGCGGCTGTCCGGTGGCCAGCGCGGCCGGGCCAACCTGGCGGTGGCGCTGCTGGGCACGCCGGAGCTGCTGGTGCTGGACGACCCGACGGTGGGCTCGGACCCCGAACTGCGCGACGAGCTGTGGCGGCTGTTCCACGACCTGGCCGACACCGGCGTCACGCTGCTGATCTCCAGTCACGTCATGGACGAAGCCGCCCGCTGCGACGACCTCCTCCTGCTGCACCAGGGCCGGCTGCTGGCTCGCGGCACCCCGGAGGCCCTGCTGCGGTACGTCCTGAACTCGGAACAGCGGTTCAGCGCGATCGCACCGGCCCTGCTGGGCATCTTCCCCTTCACCATCATGTTCCTGCTGACCTCGGTGACGACGCTGCGCGAGCGCACGACCGGAACACTGGAACGCCTGATGACGCTGCCGATCGGCAAGCTGGACCTGATCCTCGGCTACGCGCTGGCGTTCGGCGTGCTGGCGGTGCTGCAGGTGGTCGTGGCGGCCGGGATCTCCCTGACCTGGCTCGGGCTGGACATCGCGGGCTCGGTCTGGGTGCTGCCGCTCGTGGTGGTGCTGGACGCGCTGCTGGGCACGGCGCTGGGCCTGTTCGTCAGCGCGTTCGCCCGCACGGAGTTCCAGGCGATCCAGTTCCTGCCGGTGTTCGTGCTGCCGCAGTTCCTCCTGTGTGGCCTGTTCGTCCCGCGCGGGGACATGGGCTGGGTGCTGAGCGCGATATCGGACGTCCTGCCGTTGTCCTACGCCGTCGACGCCCTCACGCAGGTGACCCGCTCGGCCGACGTCGACGGCACCCTCGTCCGCAACATCGGGATCATCGCCGGCTGCGCCGTCCTCGCCCTCCTCCTCGGCGCGGCCACGCTGCGCCGCCGCACATCGTGAGGCCACAAGTGACGAAAGTCCCTGGCGGCAAGGTCCAACGACGCCATCCGCCGGCGCACGCACGAACGTACCGTCGGGTCCCGAACCGGCGCGGTCCGCTGTGGCCGGTGCACGAACCCCGGCGTTGGAGAGTGATTCCCCTGCTCACCGGAATCGACCGTGATCACGGCCTGCGCAGCGGGCTGACCGGCTACCTGGCCGCGGTGAGCGCCGCGGTCGGCGTGGGGGAGGAGTCCTGCACCGTGGACCTCGACACCCCCGCCTCGGCGTACATCGCCCTCGACGTGCGGCTGCACCGCCACCCCGGCCGCGACATGGCGCTGCTGTGGGACGAACGGCACGGCTGGGCGTTCGCCATGGAAACCCATTCCGGCGAGGACCTGCTGGTGCTGGCCTACCTCGGCGGCGAGCTCGTGCCCAGCCCGGCGCGCGTGCGCCGGTTCGTCGCGGCGCTCCGGTCCGCCGGTGGCGCGTCCGCTCCGCCGGTACCGCCGGATCTGCGCGGCGACCGCGGCGAACTGCTGGACCGCCTGCGCCGCCACCGGCGGATTCTTCCTTATCTGTCGCGGATCGGGTGATCGTATGTCCACTGTGGAAGCGCCGGGCTGGACACCCGCGGAGACCGAGGTGCTGGTCCGGTCGATGATGCGGGCGCCGTCGGTGCACAACACGCAGCCCTGGCTGCTGGAAGTCACCCCGGGCGAGCTGTCGGTGCGCGAACGTTCCGAACCGGCTCTGCCGCACCACGATCCGCAGGGCCGTGACCGAGCCGCCTCCTGCGGCGCGGCGGTGGCGAACCTGGAGCTGGCGGTCCGCACGTTGGGCCTCTCCTGCGTGGTGGCGTTCCTGCCCGAGGACGAACAGCCGGATCTCCTCGCCCGGGTCAACGTCGGCGAGCCGGCCGCACCGGCGATCGAGGAGCTCCGCTGCTACGGCGCGATCGCCCGCCGGGCCAGCCACCGCGCGCCGTTCGAAGGCGTGGCCGTGCCCGCCGCCGTCGTCCGGCGGATCGCGGCGGCGGGCGGGGCGCCGGGTGTGGAAGCCCGGCCCGTCCACGAGATCGCCGCCGTAGCGCGGTTGCTGCACTTCGCTGCGGACACCTTCCGGCAGAACGGCGCCTACCAGCGTGAGCTGTCGCTGTGGACGATCCGCGACGAGCAGGCGCACCGGCACGGCGTCGGCATCCCCGCGAGCCGGATCCCGGCCGGTTCGGTGCCCTGGGCGGGCTTGGTCCGCCGCGCGACCGACATTCCCGAGCTGCCCGAACTCGAGCGTCGCCTGGCGGGCGAGACGCTCCTGCTCATCATGACCGCCGACGACTCCCGGCTCGACCACGTGCGGGCCGGGTACGCGATGGAACGCGCCTGGCTCGCGGCGGTCGACCTCGGCCTGGCCGCGGCGGTCCTGACGCAGCCGCTGCACCTGCCGGAAGTGCGCTCGGCGCTGTGCGAAGACCTCGGGCTCACCGGCTTCCCCCAAGCCCTTCTCCGCATCGGCTACGCCGCGGAAGCGGACCCGCCCAGCCCGCGCCGGGCGGTGGACGAGGTGCTGCGCCGCGGACCTTAGGCCCGGAGGCGTGGACCAAGGACTCTGCCTCCGGCCTGTTCACCGGCCGATGATCGTGGTGGGAGAACGGAGTCCACGATGACCACCAGCGTGCAGAAGGCCAGACCGCCCGTCCGGACCCGGCGCGCCGGCTACCTCGTCGGGGTCGTGCTCAACGGCGTCCTGCTGGTCCTGGTCAACGCCTGGCCCGGCTGGGACGTGCTGCCGTTCCTCACCCCGGCGTTCCCGATGGTGCTCGGCCTGGTCGACCTGACCCTGCTCGCGGGCCTCGTCACCAGCCTGGTCCAGTTGTGGCAAGACCCCGAGTGGCTCGTCGCCCTGAACGGCGTCGTGACGACATGTGCGGGGCTGGCCGCGCTGGTGCGGTTGTGGCAGGTCTTCCCCTTCGACTTCACCGGCAGCAGCTTCGACTGGGCGTTGACGGCGCGGATCGTGCTGGCCGTCGGCCTGGCCGGCTCGGTGCTCGGGCTGGTGGCCCAGGTGGCTGCCCTGATCCGCGCCGGGCTGCGGCGGCCACGCTGACGCCGGTCACGCCGCCACGGCGGTGCGCAGGCGCGTGGCGGCGTGCTCCGGGGTCACGGTCGTCACCGGGACCCCGGTCGCCAGCTCCAGCCCGGCCGGGATCTCCAGCCGCGGCACCACCTGCAGTGACCAGGCCAGGAAGGGTGCGGTTTCGTAGCCGCGGGGCGCGGTCCGCACGACGACGTTGTAGGCGGGATCGCCCAGCTCGGCGCGCAGCGCGGCCAAGACGGCCCGCAGGCACCCGGCCGTCGCGCGGATCTCCTCGGCCGTGGCGGCGGCGAAATCCGCGTGCGCGCGGTGCGGGACGATCCGGACCTCGTACGCGGCGACCTGCGCGAAGGGCGTGTAGGCGACCACGTGGTCGTCGGCGAAGACGATCCGCTTCCCGTCGTTGAGCGTCGCTTCGAGCTGTTCGTCGGCGAGCCGCCGCCCGTGGTCGCGGTGGTGCGCCCGAGCCGTCTCCAGCTCGCGGCGTGTCCCCGCGGACAGCACCGGCAACCCGGCGACCTGCGAGTGCGGGTGGTCCAGCGAGATCCCGGCCGCCGGCCCGTGGTTCCGGAACACGACGACCTGGGCGGCGGACGGCCGGAGTGCGCGGTGGCGGTGCTGCCAGGCGCCCAGGACGTCGGCGACCTCCGCCTCGGTGCCGGTCGCCAGGTCCCAGTCGTGGCGCGGCGACTCGATGACGATCTCGTGCTTGTCGGACAAGGCGTACCGGTTCGGCACCGCGCGAACGCGCCAGGCCGGCCCATCGCCTGGCAGCCGCCACTTCTCCGGCGGGGTGTCCTGGGTTTCCGGGCAGAACGGGCACACCGCCCGTGCGACCCGGTGCGGGCGGTCGCCGCGGCCGGGCGCGAGGATCGTCCAGTCTTCCGTTTCGGCGTTCCAGCGCAGCTCGCCGCCGTGCCATGGCCGGGTCGTCACGAGGCAGCTCCTTCGAGGAAGGCGGTGCGGCACCGCTGCGAGCAGAAGTAGCGGGTATGCCCCTCTGCGAGGATCGACGGCGTGCCGCTGCCGGGCGGGACAGTGAGCCCGCAGACCGGGTCGCGGTGGTCGGACCGGGTCATCAGCGCGCCGGGCCGGTCGCCGTGGGCGAGGCCGTCGAGCAGCGTCAGCTCGTCGAGCAGGAGCCGGGGGAGCAGGAAGTGCCGCCGCACACGCTCGCGGCCGGCGGCGCCCAGCGCGGCCGAGCGGCCCGGGTTCTTGAGCAGCTTCAACAGCGTCTCCGCGCACTCGGCGGTCGAGTCGACGAGCAGCCCACCGGCGTCGTCGGCGACCTGCAGCGGGATCCCGCCCGCCCGGCCCGCGACGATCGGCGTGCCCTTCCACAGCGCCTCGGAGACCACGAGCCCGAACCCCTCGCGGATCGACTTCTGGATCATCACGGACGAGAACCGCTGGAACGCGTTGACCTCGACGTTGCCGACGCCGGTCAGGTTCGTGAAGACGTGGATGTCGGGATCGTCGCGGCCGGCGTCGCTGATCTGGCGGTAGACGTCCCAGCCCTGCGGGTCGTCGAGCGCCATCGAACCGACCAGCGCCAGCTGCAGGCCGGGAACTTCGGGGCGGACCAGGCGGAACGCCTCGATCACGCCCAGCGGGTCCTTCCACGGGTCGAACCGCGACACCTGGGTCACGAGCGGGCGGTCGGGTTCGATGCCGATCCAGTTGAGCACCGCGTGCGCGGTCCGGTCGTCCAGTGACATGTTCTTCGGGCTGAGCGGGTCGATCGCCGGGCAGATGATGTCGGCCCGGTCGCGGTCCAGCGTGGGCGGCACGAAGTCCGGCAGGGTGAAGACGGTGCCATCGTAGCGTTCGACGTGCTTGCCGAGGTAGTCCCAGACGCCGGGGGCCGGTTCGGACGTGTCGACGTGGCAGCGCCACACCGAACGGGCGTTCGTGGTGTCCGCAAAGGACAGTACGGCCGCGGGCTGCGGGTCGTGCACGAAGACGAAGTCGCAGTCCGCGAAGTCCGGATCGGCTGACAGCTGTTCGGCGTTGCGGCGCGATGGTTCTTCGTAAAGGCGGATGTCGGCGTCGGTGACCGGTTCGGTACCGCCCTGCAGCGCGTTGTGCAGCTTCTTCGTCACGGCGAAGAAGGCGGGCTCACCGCTGATGATCTTCCAGCTCGCCCGCACGCCGAGGTCGTTGTAGAGCGGCACCGCCGACCGCAGCAGTTCGGAAACCCCGCCGCCGTAGGGAGTCGCGCTCAGATGGATCACCCGCGCGCCGCGAAGCCGTTCCGCCACTTCGAGAAGCGGCTCGACGATCCAGTCCGGCGCGACCGCGCGGTAGGCGGAGACGGAGAGCGCACCGACGTCGACTGTCTGCATCCCGGATCCCTCGTTCGACGGCCAAGTGTCCAGCGTCGGATAAGTCCGGCTGTCATGGCCAGGGCCCAAAGTCACCGGAACCGGGCCAGGGGAAACGGTCGCAAGGCCCGCCGGACGGGGACCGTCGCCCCTGCGGCGCGATCGCCTCTTCCGGCGATGCTGGGTGAACGTTTTCCGAGCGACCCGGAGGGCAAGACCGATGTACACCAGGATGCGGTTGAGCCGGCTGCGGCACACACTCCTGCCGGGCCGAGGCCCGCTGGTCCGCCGGTCGGACCGGCTGCAGGCGAGGCTCTTGGCCTTGGTGATCCTGCTGTCGCTGGCGGCAGCAGCGGGAGCGGTGTTGTTCGGCATCGGCGAGTACTCGGCCACGGCGGCCAAGTCCCGAGAGCAGACTTACGCGCGCTACACGGTGACGGCGGTCCTGCTGGCGAACGGCCCCGAACCGGCCGCGGCCGGCCGCGGCGGAACGCCCTTCGACTCCGCCCCGACGCAGGCGACGTGGCGAACGCGAGACGGGCAGCAGCGCGTGGGCGAGGTCGAAGCGGCGGCGGGCACGGTCGCGGGTCACGAGGTCGAGATCTGGGTCGACGAAACGGGCGCACCGACGGAGCGCCCGCTGACCATGGCGGCCGCGATCATCGGCGCCCCCATAGGCGCGGCAACCCTCTGGGCGGCGGCGGTGTCGTTGCTCGTCTTCCTCTACCGCGGCGCGGTCTACGCGCTGAACCGCCACCGCCTGACCGAGTGGGAGCAGGAATGGGCCACCCGCCAGGCCGGCAGCACACGTCGAGACGACCAGAACCAGACGGGAGCCTAGTTCTGGAGCCGCGTCAGTCCGGTCCTCGCCGGGGTGGATTCATCCGCAGTAGGACCTGCATCGCCGCGACAAGGCAGGCGATGGCCGCCCCCAGGAGGATCGCGATGACGAAGAGCACGTTGCGCGACCGGTCTTCGGCTCCCTGATCGAAGACCGAGTACGTGATTCCGGCGAGGTTGTTCTGGGCACGCCAGAACAACTTGTTCTGCATCTCGAGCGGTGGCGACGCCTGGGTCACCGTCTCCAGCGGGCCGAGGTTCCCGCCGTCCACCGAGATGGCCAATGACTTGGGGCTCACCAACAGGTGGCCGACGATTTGCACGACGTTGGAAGGCTGGTGGAGCCGCCGTGGGGAAGCGGCGTGGACCGCCGGCAACGACACGACGGACCGCGAAGCAGCGCTCTGCTCGAACGATCCAGTGACGAATCCAGCGTACGTCGAATCGCTCTGGCCGAGCGTTCCGGAAAGAATTTGCGAGCCGTCGGCCGCGTCCGTGAGCAAAATCCCGTTCCCCGCCTGCTGCTGCTCCTCCTTAAACCTGAGCCCGTCGAGCAAGAGAATGACCCAGGCACGGGACACCAGCCCCTCGATGTCACCTACCGGACGGACCCGCAGGGACATCCACATTCCCGCTGGACCCCAGGATTCGTAGCTGAGCTCGACGCTCAGTTCGGCTGTGGGGTCGGCCGTGAACACCACGGCGTTGCCGGCGAGCTCCGGTGCGGCGACTGGTGCCGTGAACCGAGGGATGCTGGCGAACGAGACGAAACCCAGCATCGTGGCGATGAGCAGCAGCGCGGCGACCTCGGCGAGAACCACTCTTCCCCAGGAAGCGACCAGCCACGCGACCGTGCCGACGAGGACGATGAACAGCATCAGCGGAACGAGCAGCCCGTTGACGTCGGCCGTGCTGCCCGGCAACTCGCTCATGATCAGTACGAGGGCCAGCGCGATCGCGAGAATTGCCAGTCCGGCGAGCACACCAGAGGCCCAGCGGCCCCGGCGCTTGGCTGATCCCCGGAGCGCGACGACCAGCACCAGAACCGCCGCCATCGCGGCAATTTGCGCTGGCAGCCCATGGTCGAGCTTGATTTGCCACCCGCTGACGGCCAGCAGGAGCGACGCAAGAAGGCCGTACCCGGCTGACGTTCCGCGCCGGGGTCGCTGTTGATGCCCGGAAAGGCTGGACGCCACCGGTACGTCGGCAGTCGTCCCCGACGGTGCGGCACCCGGGTGGAGATCGCCGCCCTGTGGACGTGTCGTCACCAAGCGGCCCAGAAGGGCGCCGAGGACCGCCGACAGCACGACGACGAGACCCAGTCTCCGGTGCCGGCCGGACTCACCGGTCTTCCGGGAAGCGGTCACTGATGTCTCCTCCGAGGATCTTGCGCGCACCCGGGAGTCGCGGTGCTGTGCCCCTCCGTTACTCCGGTCCTCGGCGCCGAAGGCGCCCCGACGTTGACCCCTGATCACGCACGTCTCCAACGGGGCCGATTGTCGGAGTTAGGAGTGTCAGGGCGCCGTACGCGGCGCTCATCCGCTTTTGGAGATGGCTATGAGTTTCTTTGGGTGGCGGTCCGGTTCGGACGTCTCATTTGGTGTGCTTGGCTCGCCGTTTCGGTGTCCGTCCGGTGCGAGGGTTCCGGGCGGTGCTGGAGGTGCCGTCTCGGCGAGACGAGTTGAACGCCTCAACAACGGTCTTCGAGATTCGTCCTTGGTCGGCTACCTCGTACCCATTCTCGCGAGCCCAGGTACGGATGTCGTGAGTCGCCGCGTAATCCGTGGCCGCCCTCGGTTCCTGCTTCGTGTCGTCGGTGGACTGGCCGACAGCGACCCTGATGCGGCGACCTCCCGTGCGGCGAGCCGCTGCCACATATGGCTCCATCGCCGAGCGCAACGCTCGGGCGTTCACAGTGGACAGATCGATCTCGTAGGACACGCCGTCGAGTCCGAACGGGACAGTCTGGTCGGCGCGGCTGCCGTCTGTGTCGTCGGAAATCTCAATAGAGATTCGCTTCGCCATAAGCTCAATCCTTCTCTGAGTCGCTGGTGTGCGTCGGATCCGTTGAATAGTAGCGTCGTGAATTCGCGTTGAACCGACGGGCGTGTCGGCCGACGAGGGTCTTTGTATTTTTTGCGAGAGACCGTTGACGGGCAGGTGCCCGTTGGGTGTAGATGGTCGTATTCGACGACGAACACTTCCCTTGGACGACCGTAGAAGAGGCAGAGGAGAAAGCGATGGAAACCGAGCATGACGTGGCAACGTCAGGTGACGTTGCGGCAGCGATCCGCGAGCTCGCTGCAGCGGTCCGGGCGACCGTGCCGGAGCCGCCGGCTGACCCGGATGCGTTGCTGACCGCGGAGGAGGTGGGGGAGTTGCTGCAGCTGTCGCCGAGGACGTTGAAGGACCAGGCTGCTGCCGGGGTGTTGCCGCATCACCGGTTCGGGAAGCACTACCGGTTCACCCGCGGCGATGTTGCGGAGATCGTGCGGCTCAATGCCGCGCCGGTGCAGCCGCCGCGGCGGCGGGTGTCTGTTGCGGATGTTGCCGAGGACTTCCGTGCCGCGTGATGCGGGCGGAGTAATAAGAAGAAGAGGAGTCAAGGATGGCCCACGGCCAGGAAGAGCCCGGCACGGGTGAGTGGCGTGCCCGGTACAAACGTCCCGACGGGACGTGGGGGAGTCGGTCGGGGTTCCCCACCAAGAAGGCGGCTGAGGAGTGGGGGCTGGAGCAGGAAGCCCTGATCCGGCGGAATCTCTGGCTGGACCCCCGGGACGGCGAGACCCGGTTCGACGACTTTGCCGAGGAGTGGCTGGCCGCGGTGGCTCCGCGGCTGGAGTTGAACACGGTCGCGAAGTACCGGTCGTTCCTCGACACGCAGCTGCTGCCGCAGTGGAAGGCGTGGCCGCTGATTGCGATCTTCAACGGATACGTGGAGATCGAGCGGTGGCTCTCGGAGCTGCACGAGGATTACGCCGAGTCGTCGGTGGCGTCGTACTTCGCGTTGTTCTCCACCATCCTCAACGCCGCCGTGCGTGCCCGGATGATCCCGGCCAACCCGTGCAGCGGGGTCCGGGTGTCCAGCGGCGAGTTCGACACGGAGCGACTCGTCGCCACGCCGGCGCAGGCTCTGCGGGCCGCGATGCGGCTCTACGAGCTGGGTCTGGGGATGTCGGGGTTCGTGTTGTGTCTGATGGATTTCTATACCGGCGCCCGATGGGGTGAACTTGTCGGGCAGCAGCGGCACGAGTACGACTCCGAGCGTCGTGGCATCGAGATCCGGACGCCGCTGAAGGAGGTGGCCGGGAAGGTCTACAAAGGAGGCCGGAAGAGTGATGATCATCACGCGGATGCCCGCCAGCGGCCACCGACGCGGCGCGGGAACTCCCGGCCCAAGAAAGGGCGGACCAAAACCCCTGCGGGGACGAGGTTCGTGGCCCTGCCGCCCGGGATCGCGGTGCTCTACGAAGAGCTGATGGACAGCCATCGGGAGCCGTTCGTGCTGTGCACGCCGGAGGGGTATCCGTGGCGGCGGTCGAACTTCCGGATCCGCTTCTGGCGGCCGGCCTGGGACGGCGTCGAGCTCAACGACGCCGGAGCGGGGGAGCGACGACCGCCGATCCTGCCCACCTTCACCTTCCACGAGGGCCGGCACACGCACAGCACGTGGCTGACCGAGGACGGCACTCCGGAGGTCGCGCGGCGCGCCCGGCTGGGGCAGAAGATGAAGGGCATCGCCCGCGTCTACGACCACGTGACCCCAGCGATGGTCAACCAGATCCTGGACGCCCTGGAAGAACGCTGGCTGCGGTCGCTGGCGTCGCTGTACCCGGGCGAACGGGCGAAGCTGGTGTCCTGGTTCCCCCACCTGCGGTCCCAGCGGGCGATCGGGCCGGGACCGGGGGCCGTCGCCGGATCGTCGCCGACTGACAGCTGAAAGCCCCGCCCCTCCGGGGAGGGACAGGGCTTCTGACCTGCGAAAACATGTGGTGCGCGATACTGGGATTGAACCAGTGACCTCTTCCGTGTCAGGGAAGCGCTCTCCCGCTGAGCTAATCGCGCGAGGTGGAGACGGGATTCGAACCCGTGTACACGGCTTTGCAGGCCGTTGCCTCGCCTCTCGGCCACTCCACCGTGACTAGGCCCGAGAGCCTACCGAGCGGATGACGGGATTCGAACCCGCGACCCTCACCTTGGCAAGGTGATGCGCTACCAGCTGCGCTACATCCGCATTCCGCAGCTCCGGGAGGCCGTTCCCCCGTCGCCGTGGTGTGGGAAAACCATATCGGACCCCGGAAACGGGTTCGACACCGGGGTGTCACTCCGCCGTTGCGGGGCTGTCATCAGGCCAGATCGTGGGGGATGAGGTGGGTGAGGGCGTCGTCGACGTCGACCCACAGGTGCTCGTTGCCCGGCAGCACCACGTCGTACGTCCGGTCGAGGAAGTCGGCCAGCTCCTGGGCGGACGCCTCGAACATGGCGTGCCCGGACGGCGAGTTCAGCTCGATCAGGACCGCCTCGGGGTCCTCGACCGACGGGCGGATGCGGACGTCCCCGTCACCCGCGTCGGCCAGGAGGCCGTCCGCGAGGAGGTCGCGTGCGTACACCCACTCGACCCAGCCGGCGCGGCCGGTGCGGAAGGCGGCGACGACCGCGTACGGGTCGCGTGTGTCGTAGCGCAGCTCCACCTTCACCGGAACCGCGGGAGTCCGCGGCGCCAGCAGGTCGAAGACCGCCGTCGAGCGGAGCGTCACGTGATCGTTGCGCATCGTCCTACCCTTCGTCTCCCTTCCCGGCCCGGCCCGGCCGAGGGCGTCACTGCTTGGACGCATCAGGAGGCCGATTCCGTCGCGGGTGCGCCGCAGATCACCCGTACGGGCTCTTCGGCCCCCTTCTCCACCCGTGACCACCCGCGGCGCGCAACTGACCGGCGCACCCCGCGGGGCCCACGCCTCCATACTGCGCGGTTTAGTCGCCGGGCGATAGCACCGTCGCACGGATGTCGAACGTGGCGTCAGGCGGCCCCCCGGCCGGACAACCCTGGCTAGCTCGGGGTTGTGCGTTCCGTACTCGTCGGTAAGCGGAGTGTGGTCGGTCAGGACCACCCGTTTGCAGGCGCCTGAAAGTCGTACGCTAATGTTGAGCCGAACACCGCGAGCGGGCGATTAGCTCAGCGGGAGAGCGCTTCGTTCACACCGAAGAGGTCACTGGTTCGATCCCAGTATCGCCCACGCGAGAGTCGAGAGAGCCCTGTCCGCCGAAGAGGCGGGTAGGGCTCTTTTGCTGTCTCCGGCGAGCCGGCCCCGAGGTCGGGTCGCGTTTTCCCGCAGGGGCCGGCCGGCCGCCGAAGCGGAGTGAACGATCCGTTCGGATCGTCCGTATCAGCTTGCGAGAGCGGTTCGCGCCCCGCCGCAGGGGCCTGCCGGACCTGCCTTCGAACCCTGCCGCTGCGGCGGCTTTCTGTCGAACGCCACCCTGCGGGAGGTCGGATGTGATCCTCGGCACGTCGGGCCGGCCGCGATTGCGTGGCCGCCCGGCAACGACGTGTGACAGAACCAGCGCGCGTGACGCCGCGACGACGAATGTCACCGAGGGTGGCCGCCCGGTCTTCGCGCCGGCGCCCGCCGCCTCGCACCGGTCCACTGTGGACCTTCGCGATCCCCAGTGTCCACAGTAGAGTCCCGAAGGCCGCGCTGGGCCGTTCGGCCGAGCTTGGTCCAGCCGGGTGCGGGCATCACCCTTTCCGTCACGGAATGTAGTTTTCACGGGGATACGCGCTATTGCGCATCGTCCTCATCTTGTTATCTTCCGGCCATTTCTTGGCGGGGATGTCGCGCAGCATGTGGCTGGAAATCCTTGTAACACTGCCGAGAGAGCCGCCGATAACTTGCCGTGTGAAGCCTCCGCGGGCGCTGCGCGACCACTGAGATGGGGTTAACTCTCCGAAATCATCTCTGGTGACGCTGCGTGCCTGCGGCTCAACTCGATCCAGTTCCCGGGAGGTCAGATGGAAGAGTCGGTGCGGCCTTCGTACACGGTGAGCCAGCCACCGCCGCACATCGACCTCCAGGCCATCCCGCGTCCCGCCAAGCGGGACGACGACCACCCCGGCGACGGCGGCCCGTCCGCCAAGGCGTGGCCCGCGGCCTGGGAAGCGCGGTACAGAGCCTGGGTCATCGGCAGCGACGTGTTCATCACGCTGCTGGTGATCGCGATCAGCGCGTTCGTCATCGATCGCGTTGCCCCGCACGACATGCACGCCTTCGGCACGATCCTCGCGGTGTTCGTCTCGCTGCCCGCCAGCCGGGCCTGGAGCTCGCGCGTGCTCGGCGAAGGCGCGGAGGAGTACCGCACCCTCGGCCGCGGCTTCATCACCGCCGCCGTCCTGGTCGCGCTCGGCGGCCTGCTGTTCGGTGCGCTCGAGGTCCAGGTCTGGGTGTTCATCGTCGTCCCGGCCATCGCGCTGGTCGCCTTTCCGCAGCGCTACCTGCTGCGTCAGGTGCTGCACCGCAAGCGTGCCAAGGGACTCTGCCTGCTGCCGGTGATGGCGGCCGGCAGCCCGGAAACCGTCGCCGACCTGATCGCCCGCACCCGCTCGGAGGTGCACGTCGGCTGGCGCGTCGAGGCCGCTTGCACGTTCAGCGGCCACGGCGAAGACCGCGACAGCGGCGAAATCGACGGCGTCCCGGTGGTCGGACGGCTGGAAGAGCTGTCCCGGCACGTGCGGCGCGGCGGCTACCGGGTGGTGGCGATCACCGCCGACCAGTACTGGACGCCGAAGCGGCTGCAGCGGCTGGCCTGGGACATGGAGGGCACCGGCGCGGAGATGGTCGTGGCGCCCGTGCTGATGGAGGTCGCCGGGCCCCGGCTCAACGTCACCGGCGTGCTCGGCATGCCCCTGCTGCGGGTCACCGCGCCGATGTTCACCGGCGGGCGGCGCGTCGTGAAGGAGATCGTGGACCGCTGCGGCTCGGCGCTGCTGCTCACCCTGCTGTCCCCGCTGCTGCTGGCGATCGCGATCGCGATCAAGCTGAACGACCGCGGCCCGGTGATCTACCGCCAGCGCCGCGTCGGCCGCGACGGCGCGACGTTCACCATGCTCAAGTTCCGGACGATGGTGACCAATGCGGACGCGATCAAGCAGACATTGGCGGCGGAAAACGAAGGGGCGGGCCCGCTTTTCAAGATGAAACGCGACCCGCGTATCACCCGCGTGGGTGGTTTCCTGCGCCGGTATTCGCTCGATGAGGTGCCGCAGTTGTTCAACGTGGTGTCCGGAAAGATGTCGCTCGTCGGCCCCCGGCCGCCGCTGCCGGAGGAAACCGAGCAGTACGCGCCCGACGCGCGCCGCCGTCTGCTCGTGAAGCCGGGCCTGACCGGGCTCTGGCAGGTGAGCGGGCGCAGCGACCTCACGTGGGCGGAGAGCATCCGGCTGGACCTGCGTTACGTCGAGGACTGGTCCCTCGCGCTGGACCTGGTGATCCTCTGGAAGACGTTCCGCGCGGTGATGGGCGGCCAGGGCGCCTACTGACCCGTTCCTCATCGCGCCGCGCACCACGGCCGCCGACTCCCGCTGGGGGGAGTCGGCGGCCGTGCCCGTTCCCGGGGTCCTGTGGATGAGAGGGCGCGGCGACGCGGTGGAGGCCCCGGAACTGTCGGTGCGCGCCGGTAGACTGGAGACCGGGGGCCGGAGGGCTGCCCTTTGCGCCGCCGCAGCCGCCCGGCAGGGTTGGGGAGCGGGGTTTCGGCTCGGGGAACTCGCGGGTGAGCAGGCGAGTGGTGGGGATTCGTGCTTCCTCGGGCTCGCATTGCGCCATCGGTCGCGCCTGGCCCATCGGGGGACTTCTCACCGCCCGCCCCACGTCATCACGGGGACTTCTGGCTGGCCCGCGCCTCGAGGCGAGGGGGACTTCTCGCCAGCTGCGCCCCTGCGGCGAGGGGCTCCTCGTCAGCCATGCCCTCAGGACGAAGGGGCTCCTCGCTGGCCGCGCCCCCACCGAGGGGACCTCTCGCCTACTGTGCTCCCACAGCGAGGGAGACTTCTCGCCGCCCGCCCCACATCATCACGGGGACTTCTGGCTGGCCCGCGCCTCGCGGCGAGGGGGCTCCTCGCCGGCCGCGCCTCGCGGCGCGGGGACTTCTCGCCGGCCGTGCCCCCAGGACGAGGGGCTCCTCGCCGGCCACACCCCGCGCCAGACAGACCTCGCCGGCCGTGACCCGCCGCCCGACTCCTCACCGGCCGTGCCCCTCCGCAAGACTCCCGACACCCGCCGAGCCGTCAGGCCGCCCCCGTACCCCCGTCCGCCACGGTAAAGCCTCCCCGGCCGGGCCACGTCGGATTGCCCCGTTCGCCCGGATTACCGGCGCCCGACGAGGCTACCGTGCCCCGATCGGCTGACCCGCCCTCACCGTCGGCCGTCCCCGCTGTGATTCACGCAACTGGTTGAACGCGAAATAGTTCAACGCTCAACCTGGTTGCACGGGGTACCGACCCAACGGAAGGAAGCACCGCCCCATGACCACCTTTGCCGAGCAGACCGAAGCCCTCGCTGTCCCCGCGGACGTCCAGAACCTGCTCTTCCGCGAGGCCCGCACGGCCAACAGTTTCAGCTCCGAGCCGGTGAGCGAGGAGCAGGTCCGCGCGATCTACGACCTCGTCAAGTGGGCCCCGACGTCGATGAACACCCAGCCGCTGCGGGCGCTGGTGCTCCGGACCGCCGAGGCGAAGGCCCGCCTGCTGCCGCACATGGCCCCGGGCAACCGGGACAAGACCGAAGCCGCGCCGCTGACCGTGGTGCTCGCCGCGGACGTCGACTTCCACGAGAACATCCCGCAGGTCTTCCCGCACGCCCCGCAGGTGAAGGACAACTTCGCCGACGAGCAGGGCCGCGTCGAGTTCTCCAAGCTGAACTCGCTGCTGCAGGTCGGCTACTTCATCATCGGCGTCCGCGCCGCCGGGCTGGCCGCCGGCCCGATGACCGGCTTCGACGCCCAGGGTGTCGACGACGAGTTCTTCGCCGGCAAGAAGTGGCGCTCGCTGGTCGTCGTCAACGTCGGCAAGCCGGGCGAGAACCCCTGGTTCGACCGCCTGCCGCGGCTGGACTTCGACCAGGTCGTCGAAACCCTCTGACGCAGCTCGGACGGGCCGTCTCCGAAGCCGGAGGCGGCCCGTCCGGCGTTCGCGCCACGCGCGTGAGGCGCGCGAGCGCCGCCGACTAGCATCGACGGCGTCATCTCTGTCACTCCAGCTTGAGGAGCCGATCGTGTCCCAGTCGCCCCCCGTTTCCCCCGTGGCCGCCTCCCGCGTGGTGGTACCGGCGGGCACTACGGCGGGCGCGGCGGTCCGCGAAGCCGGTCTGCCGACCAAGGGTGCGGACACGATCGTCGTCGTGCGCGACGCCGACGGGAAGCTGCGCGACCTCGCCTGGGCGCCGGAAGCCGACGCCGAGGTCGAGCCGGTCGCCGCGAACACCGAGGACGGCCGCAGCGTCATCCGCCATTCGGCCGCGCACGTGCTCGCCCAGGCCGTGCAGCAGCAGTTCCCGGACGCCAAGCTGGGCATCGGCCCGCCGGTCAAGGACGGCTTCTACTACGACTTCGCCGTCGACAAGCCGTTCACCCCGGAGGACCTGCAGGCGCTCGAAAAGCGCATGAAGCAGATCGTGAAGGGCGCCCAGCAGTTCTCCCGGCGCGTTTTCGACTCCGTCGACGAGGCCAAGAAAGAGCTCGCCGACGAGCCGTTCAAGCTCGAACTCGTCGACCTCAAGTCCGAAGTGGACACCGCCGAGGTGATGGAGGTCGGCGAGGGCGAACTCACCATTTACGACAATCTCGACCCGCGCACCAAGGAACGTGTCTGGAGTGACCTCTGCCGCGGCCCGCACGTGCCGACGACGAAGTTCATCCCCGCGTTCACGCTCACCCGCGTCGCCGCCGCGTACTGGCGGGGTAGCGAAAAGAACCCGCAGCTGCAGCGGATCTACGGCACGGCGTGGGAATCGGCCGAGGCGCAGGACGCCTACCTCGAGCGCATCGCCGAGGCCGAGCGCCGCGACCACCGCAAGCTCGGCGCCGAGCTGGACCTGTTCTCCTTCCCCGAGGAGATCGGCTCCGGCCTGCCGGTGTTCCACCCCAAGGGCGGCATCATCCGCCGCGAGCTGGAGAACTACTCGCGCCGCCGCCACGAGGAGGCCGGCTACGAGTTCGTGAACACCCCGCACATCAGCAAGGGCGAGCTGTTCCACACCTCCGGCCACCTGCCCTACTACGCGGACACGATGTTCCCGCCGGTGCAGTTCGACGAGGAGAACTACTACCTCAAGGCGATGAACTGCCCGATGCACAACCTGATCTTCCGCTCGCGCGGGCGGTCCTACCGCGAGCTGCCGCTGCGGCTGTTCGAGTTCGGCACCGTCTACCGCTACGAGAAGTCCGGCGTGGTGCACGGCCTCACCCGCGTCCGCGGGCTGACGATGGACGACTCGCACATCTACTGCACCAAGGAGCAGATGCCCGGCGAGCTCAAGTCGCTGCTCAAGTTCGTCCTCGACCTGCTCGCCGACTACGGCCTCTCCGACTTCTACCTCGAACTGTCCACCCGCGGTGACTCCGACAAGTTCATCGGTGAGGACTGGGAGTGGGAGGAGGCCACCGAGACGCTGCGGCAGGCCGCCATCGACTCCGGTCTCGAGCTGGTCCCGGACCCGGGTGGCGCAGCCTTCTACGGCCCGAAGATCTCGGTGCAGGCCAAGGACGCCATCGGCCGCACCTGGCAGATGTCGACCATCCAGCTGGACTTCAACCAGAACAAGCGGTTCGAGCTCGAGTACACCGCCCCGGACGGCTCGCGCCAGCGCCCGGTGATGATCCACCGTGCGCTGTTCGGCTCGATCGAGCGCTTCTTCGGCGTGCTGACCGAGCACTACGCGGGCGCGTTCCCGGCGTGGCTTTCGCCGGTGCAGGTGGTCGGCATCCCGATCACCGCCGACCAGGTCGAGTACCTGCAGGACGTCGAGAAGGCGTTGCGCGCCAAGGGGATCCGCGCCGAGGTCGACGCGAGCGACGACCGGATGCAGAAGAAGATCCGCACGCACACTACGCAGAAGGTGCCGTTCATGCTGCTGGCCGGCGCCAAGGACGTCGAGGCGGGCGCGGTGTCGTTCCGCTTCCGCGACGGCGGCCAGATCAACGGCGTGCCGGTGGAGAAGGCGGTCGAGGCCATCGCGGAGTGGGTCGCGCGCCGGGAGAACGCGTCGCCGTCGGCCGACGCGCTGGAGACGGTCGTTCGGTGAGTGAGGGTCCCGAGCTCGTCGAGCAGCAGGGCATCGGGGTCCAGGACGCCTTCCAGCGCCTCTGGACCCCGCACCGGATGGCCTACATCAAGGGCCAGGACAAGCCGGACGACGACGGCGACACCGGCTGCCCGTTCTGCCGGATCCCGGCGCTGGACGACAAAACCGGCCTGATCGTCGCGCGCGGCGAGCTCGTGTTCGCGGTGCTGAACCTGTACCCGTACAACCCGGGGCACCTGATGGTGGTGCCGTACCGGCACGTCGCGGACTACACCGAACTGACGGCCGAGGAGACGCGCGAGGTCGCCGAGTTCACCCAGCACGCGATGAAGGTGATCCGCGGCGTGTCCGGCGCGCACGGGTTCAACATCGGGCTGAACCAGGGCCACATCGCGGGCGCCGGGATCGCCGCGCACCTGCACCAGCACCTGGTGCCGCGGTGGGGCGGGGACGCGAACTTCATGCCGGTCATCGGCCAGACGAAGGTGCTCCCGCAGCTGCTGGGGGAGACGCGGGACCTGCTGGCCGACGCCTGGTGACAGGTGGTCCGACCGGGGAAAACTCCTGATTGAGTGTTCAACCGAGAGTATGATGGGGTCATGTCCGGAACCCGATGGCTCAGCGACGACGAACAGCGCGTCTGGCGTGAGTTCAACGCGGCCACCCGCATGCTCAGCGCGCACCTCGAAGGTCAGCTGCAGCACGACTCGGGCATGCCGCACACCTATTACGAAGTCCTCGTCGCGCTCTCGGAGGCCGAAGGTCGCCGGCTGCGGATGAGCGAGCTCGCCGACGCCCGGCAGGCGTCCCGCAGCCGCCTTTCGCACGCCGTCGCGCGGCTGGAGGCGAACGGGTGGGTGCGGCGCGAGGCCTGCCCGACCGACAAGCGCGGCGCCTGGGCGGTGCTCACCGACACCGGCTTCGCCGCGCTCGAAGCGGCCGCGCCCGGCCACGTCGAGGCCGTCCGGGAAAGCCTGTTCGACCCGCTGACGCCGGAGCAGGTGACGGCGCTCGGCGAGATCAGTGCCGCGATCCGCCGTCAGCTCTCGCCGAAGTGCGCCGCCGCCGCGGCCGCCGAAGCGGCGCGGGAGCACGAGGGCGAGCTCACGAAATCGGGCTGACCCGGGGCGGCGCGTCGGGTTCGCCGAGGCGGGTGGATAGGCTGCATTCGCCCACCCGACCCTCGTAGCCAGGTGCCTCGACGAACCGATGCTCAATATCTTCGCGCGTGCCTCCGTCTCCCGCGTCACCGATCCGATCGGCCAGGCGCTGGTCCGCGCCGGGCTGACCCCCAACGTGATGACCGTGCTCGGCACCGCCGGCGCGGTCGTCTGCGCGCTGGCCTTCTTCCCGACCGACCACCTGCTGTGGGGCACCTTCACGGTGTGGGGCTTCGCCATGCTCGACCTGCTCGACGGCGCCATGGCCCGCGCCCGCGGCTACGGCACCCCGTTCGGCGCGGTGCTCGACGCGACCTGCGACAGGCTGGTCGACGGCGCGCTGTTCGCCGCCATCGCCTGGTGGTGTTTCGTCGTCGACGACAATCGGCCGGCCGCCGCCGCGGCGCTGCTGTGCCTGGTGCTCGCCCAGGTCATCTCCTACGTCAAGGCCCGCGCGGACGCCTCCGGCCTGCCGGTCGACGGCGGGCTCGTCGAGCGCGCGGAGCGGCTGATCATCGCCCTGGTCGGCACCGGTTTGCACGGCTTCGGCATCCCGTACACCGTGGACGTGACGCTCTGGCTGCTCGCGGTGCTGTCGGTGATCACGCTGCTGCAGCGGACGGCCGCGGTGGCGAAGGCGGCCCGCGCGGCCGCCGGGGAGCAGCCCGCATGAGCAGGTTCAGCGAGCGGTTGAGCGCCTTCGGCTACGCGGCCGGGTGGAAGCTCGCCGGCTGGCTGCCCGCCGGGTTCGGCGGCACGGTGTTCTCGCTCGGCGCGGACCTCGCCGTCCGCCGCGACGGCGGGGGCGTGCGGCAGCTGCGCGCGAACCTCGCCCGCGTGGTGCCGCAGGCCGACCAGGTCGAGCTCGACGAGCTCACCCGGCGGGCGATGCGCTCCTACGCGCGGTACTGGCACGAGACGTTCCGGCTGCCGTCGATGGACCACAAGGAGGTCAGCACCAGGGTCGCGGCGTCGATCACCGGTGTGGAGAACCTGGACGCGGCGCTGGCCGAGGGCAACGGCGCGGTGATGGCGCTGCCGCACAGCGGCAACTGGGACGTCGCCGGCGTCTGGCTGGCCGACTACCTCGGCGGGTTCACCACCGTGGCCGAACGGCTGAAGCCCGAATCGCTCTACCGCCGGTTCGTCGAATACCGGGAGTCGCTCGGCTTCGAAATCGTCCCCCTCACGGGTGACAGCTCGGCGATGCGCGTGCTGCTGAAGCGCCTGCGCGAGAACAAGGCCGTCTGCCTGGTCGGCGACCGCGACCTGACCACCAGCGGCATCCCGGTGAAGTTCTTCGGCGAGAAGGCCCGTTTCCCCGGGGGCCCGGCGCGGCTGGCCGCGACGACCGGGGCCGCGCTGATCCCGGCCGGCTGCTGGTTCACCGAGGACGGCTGGCAGATCCGGCTGCACCCGCGCATCCGCGTCACCGCCCGCGCCGAGGTCCCGGCGGCGACCCAGGCCCTGGCGGACATCTTCGCCGGCGACATCGCCGCGCACCCGGCCGACTGGCACATGGTGCAGAAGTTCTGGCCCGCCGACCTCGAGGCCGCCGAGCAGGCAAGCCTCGAAGAAGCGAGCTGAGCGGTGGCCACGCGGCCGATGCGGGTCGGGATCGTGTGCCCCTACTCCTTCGACGTGCCGGGCGGGGTCCAGGGGCACGTCATCGACCTGACGAAGGCGCTGCTCGCGCGCGGGCACCAGGTGTCCGTGCTGGCGCCCGCGGACGAGGACGCGGAGCTGCCCGAGTTCGTGCACCCGGCGGGCAAGGCGCTCGGGATCCCGTACAACGGTTCGGTCGCGCGGCTGCAGTTCGGCCCGGTGTCGTACGCGCGGGTGCGGCGCTGGATCCGCGAAGGCGACTTCGACGTCCTGCACCTGCACGAACCGGCCGCGCCGAGCCTGTCCCTGCTGGCGCTGCTGATCGCCGACGGCCCGATCGTGGCGACCTTCCACACCGCGACCACCCGCTCGCGCACGCTCTCGGCGTTCCAGCCGGTGCTGCGGCCGCTGCTGGAGAAGATCACCGCGCGGATCGCGGTGTCCGCGCTGGCCCGCCGCGTCCAGGTCGAGCACGCGGGCGGCGACGCCGTGGAGATCCCGAACGGCGTCGACGTCGAGTTCTTCTCCTCGGCATCGCCGTTGCCCGGCTACCCGCGGGCCGGCGGCACGGTCGGGTTCGTCGGCCGGTTCGGCGAGCCGCGCAAGGGCATGGGCGTGCTGCTGGAAGCGCTGCGGCGGATCCTGCCGGAGTTCGAGGACCTGCGGCTGGTCGTGGTCGGCCGCGGCGACGACGACCAGCTGCGCCGTGACGCCGGTCCGGAGCTGGCTCCCCACTTGGAGCTGCTCGGCCAGGTCGACGACGCCACGAAGGCCCAGGCGCTGCGCAGCGTCGACGTCTACTGCGCGCCCAACACCGGCGGCGAGAGCTTCGGGATGATCCTCACCGAGGCGATGGCGGCCGGGACCCCGGTGCTGGCCAGCGGGCTCGACTCGTTCCGGCGGGTGCTCGACGACGGCCGCGCCGGGCTGCTGGTCGAGACCGGTGACCCGGCCGCGCTCGCGGACGGGCTGCGCGAGCTGCTCGGCGACCCGGCGCGCCGCGCGTCGCTGGCCGCGGCGGCGGGGGAGCGCGTCACGATGTACGACTGGTCGGTGGTGGCCACGCAGGTGCTGCGCGTCTACGAGACGGCCGTCGCCGCCGACCCGCGGCGGGTCGCGGCCACGGCGGAGCGGGAGCTCGCCCGGTGAGCGTGCTCGGCTGGCTGCTCCCGCTCCTCGCCCTGATCGTGCTGCTGGGCGGGCTCTTCCTGGTGGCGACGGCGAACCGGCTCGACCGGCTGCACGTCCGCACGGACGCCGGCTGGGCTGCGCTGGACGCGGCGCTGGCACGGCGGGCCGTGGTGGCGCGCGCGGTCGCTTCGGTGCTGGGCTCCCCGGGCCTGCGGACGTCGGCGGAACGCGCCGAAGCAGCGCCGCGGGCCGAGCGCGAAGCCGCGGAGAACGAGCTGACGCTGGAGCTGGGCCGCATCGACCGGGCGGGTCTGCCGGCCGAGCTGGCCGAGGAGCTGACCGACGCCGAGCACCGGGTGGTGATCGCCCGCCGCGTCCACAACGACGCCGTCCGCGACACGCTGCGGCTGCGGCGGCGGCGGAAGGTGCGGTACTTCCGCCTCGCGGGGACCGCGCCGTTGCCGGAGTACTTCGAATTCGCGGAGCCGGAGGTCTGACATGTGGTGGGTGGTCGTCGAGGAACAGCGCGGCGGCGGGGACGGGCGCACCTGGAACGTCACGAAGACGAAGCCGGCGGGCGGGGATCGCGAGCACGCCGACGAGGTGGCCCGGCGGCTGGCGTTTTCGCACGAGCCGGTGCACCCGTCGGGGGTGAAGGAACGGAAGGTGCTGCGGGTCGGCGACGGTTACCTGGTGATCGCGACCGGCCGGACCCAGACGTTCCACTTCCGCGTGACGCTCGGCGAGACGGTGGCGGAACCGGAATGACCTGGTGGGTGGTGGTCGAGGAGCAGCGCACCTCGGAGCGGCACTGGGCGCTGTCGGAGACGTTTTCGCAGCCCGACCAGGAGACCGCCGAGGCCGAGGCCCTGCGGCTGGCGCACGAGTACCAGCCCGCCTACCCGTGGTCGCCGAAGTCGCGGAAGGTGCTGCGGGGCCCGGGCGGGTACGTGGTGATCGTCGAAGGCCGGACGTCGACGTTCCACTTCCGGCTGAGCGTGCTCGAAGAACTCTGAAACCTCCGGCGGACCGGCCGCGTCGGAGGGGCATGAGTACGTGGTGGGTGGTCATCGAAGAGCAGGGCGGCGCGGGCGACGGGCGCGGCTGGGGCGTCGCCGACGCGGCGGGGTACGCCGACCGCGACACCGCGTTCGGCGAGGCGCACCTGCTGGCGAAGCAGCACCGGCCGCCGCGGCCGTCGTCGCCGCAGAAGCGGGTCGTGCTGCGGGTGAGCGACGGGTACCTGGTGCTGGTCAAGGGCAAGCTCGACGTCTGGCAGTTCCGCGTGACGGTGGGCGAGCAGGCCGGCGGCTGACACACTGGGCGGCATGAGCGAAACCTGCGACGTCGCCCACGGCACGGCTCCGGCCGACCCGGGGTTGCGGACCCTGGTGGCGGTGTTCGCGTCGCCGGTGTCGCGGTCCCTGCTGAAGTTCGCGAAGGAACTCGGCTACCACGTGGCGCTGTTCGAGCCCGATCCCGCGCGCGTCACCGACGTGCCCGAGGGCTTCGACGCGGACACGGTGCTGCCGCCGCTCGACGCGTCCGCCGACGTGGTCGTCACCGACCACCACCGGCCCGAGCTGGGGCAGGTGCTCAAGGCCGCGCTCGAAGGAGAGCCGCGCTGGATAGGCGTGCTCGGCAACCCGCGTCACCCCGGCCCGCACGTCGCCGCCCTGCAGGGGCTGGGCGTGCCGGAGTCCGCCATCGCCCGCGTCCACCGCCCGGTGGGCTTGAACATCGGCTCCCGCACCCCGCCCGAGATCGCCCTGGCGACCTTGGCGGGCCTCATCGCGGACCGCAACAACCGCCCCGGCGGCTTCGACTTCACCGCGTGACCCGCGTGATCGGAGCCGTGACCCGCGTGATTGAAGCCGTGACTCGCGTGATTGAAGCCGTTCCGCCTCGGATCACGCGAGTCACGGCCTCGATCACGCGAGATCCGGCTAGTGGACCGCCATTCCTTCCGGCATGGGCTCGAACCTGGCGTGGCGGCGGGTGAACGTCGCCGTGCCCGAGGTCATCGAGCGGAGGTCGATCAGGTAGCGGACCAGTTCCGTGGCCGGGACTTCCGCGCGGATCACCGTCCGGCCGCCTTCGCCCGCCTCGGTGCCCAGCACGCGGCCGCGGCGGGAGGACAGGTCGCCGAGGACCGTGCCGAGGTGCTCGTCCGGGAGCCGGATGGCCACCTCCTCCAACGGCTCCAGCATCGTGATGTGCCCGTTCGCCGCGGCCTCCCGCAAGGCCAGGGCGCCCGCCGTCTGGAACGCCGCGTCCGACGAATCCACGCTGTGGGCCTTGCCGTCCACCAGGGTCACCTTGACGTCGACGACCGGGTGGCCGTCGGCGAGGCCGCGCGCCAGCTGGGCCCGCACGCCCTTCTCCACGCTCGGGATGAACTGGTGCGGCACCGCGCCGCCGACGACCTTGTCCACGAACTGGAACCCGCCGCCGCGCGGCAGCGGCTCGACCTCGATGTCGCAGACGGCGAACTGGCCGTGCCCGCCGGACTGCTTGACGTGCCGCCCGTGGCCCTTGGCCGGCTTGCTGAACGTCGAGCGCAGGCTGATCTTCACCGGCTCGGTGTCGACGTCCGCGCCGCCCGCGCGCAGCCGCGAGAGCACGACGTCGGCGTGGGCCTCGCCCATGCACCACAGCACCAGCTGCCCGGTCTCGGCGTTGCGGTCCAGCCGCAGCGTCGGGTCGCCGGCGACCAGACGGGACAGGTTGCGGGCCAACGTGTCCTCGTCGCTGCGGGTCTTCGCGACCACCGCCACCGGCAGCAGCGGCTCCGGCATCGCCCACGGCTCCATCAGCAGCGGGTCGTCGGGGGAGGAGACGGTGTCGCCGGTCTCCGCCGAGCCGACCTTCGTCAGCGCGCAGAGGTCGCCCGCGACGCAGTAGGGCACCTCCCGCAGGGACGAGCCGAGCGGCGAATACAGGTGGGCGACGCGCTCGTCGGCGTCGTGGTCCTCGTGACCGCGCTCGGCGAGGCCGTGCCCGGACACGTGCACCGGCCGCTCGGGCCGCAGCGTCCCGGAGAACACCCGGACGAGGGACACCCGGCCGACGTAGGAGTCCACCGCCGTCCGGACGACCTCCGCGGCGAGGGGGCCCGCGGGGTCGGCGGTGATCGCGGCGTGCTCGCCGCCGTCCGGCGTGGTGACCTCGGGTGGCCGGTGCTCCAGCGGGGAGGGGAACGCGCGGACGATGCCGTCGAGCACCTCGGCCAGGCCGATCCCGCTGGTCGAGCACACCGGGATGACGGGGTGGAAGGACCCGCGCGCGACCGCGGTCTCCAGGTCGGCGATGAGGGTGGCCTCCGCGATCTCCTCGCCGGCGAGGTAGCGGTCCATCAGGGACTCGTCCTCGCTCTCGGCGATGATCCCTTCGATCAGCTCGTTGCGCGCCTCGGCCATCCGTTCCAGGTCGGCCGCGGCCGGCTCGCCGACCGTCGGCGGGTGCCCGCCGGAGTAGTCGAAGTAGCGCTGGGTGATCAGCCCGACCAGGCCGTCGCCCGCGGGCAGGTACAGCGGCAGCACCCCGGCGCCGAACGCGGCCTGGCAGGCGGCGATCTCGGCCATCGCGTCGGCCCGGTGGTGGTCGAGCCGGGAGACGACGACCGCGCGCGGCATCCCGACCGCGGCGCACTCCTCCCACACCGCGACCGTCGCCGCGTCGACGCCCTCGGAGGCGGAGACGACGAACAGCGCCGCGTCGGCCGCCCGCAACCCCGCCCGCAGCTCCCCGACGAAGTCCGCGTACCCGGGCGTGTCGATCAGGTTGATCTTGTGGCCCTGGTGCAGCACCGGCGCGACCGAAAGGCCGACCGAGCGCTGCTGGCGGACCGCCGCCGGGTCGTGGTCGCACACCGTGGTGCCGTCGACCACCGAGCCCGCCCGCGGCACCGTGCCGGAGGCGGCGAGCAGGGCTTCGGCGAGGGTGGTCTTCCCGGAACCGGCCGGGCCGACGAGCACGACGTTGCGGACCTTGGCGGGGTCGTCCACAGCGACGGCGGCCCCGGTGTCGGCGTTCTTGGCTTGTTTGTCTGCCATGACGACTCCTCGGCGAACGGCTGGTGTACGGGATGTGTCCTCGATCACACACCCGCTACCCTGGTCACGGCAAGGCAAGGCCTCCGGGACCAGCCGAATGCCCAGGGGGAAGTGCGGTGCGAGGGGGAGTGGTCATGGACAGGCGGGCTTTCTTGCGCATTTCCGGGGCGGTGCCGGTGGCGGGCCTGGCGGGGTGGCCCCCGCCGGACGACTGGGAGCGGCTCCGGAAGCGGCTTTCGGGGCCGTTGTTCCGGCCGGGCGACCCGGGCTACCCGGAGGCCAAGCAGGGCTTCTTCACGATGTACGACGACCGGATGCCGGCCGCGGTCGTCGGCGCGGCGCGCGTCGAAGACGTCCAGGCCGCGGTCGGGTTCGCCGCCCGGCACGGGCTGCCGGTCGCCGCCCGCAGCGGCGGGCACAGCTACCCCGGCTATTCCACTGTGGACGGCGGGATCGTGGTGGACCTCAGCCGGTTCTCCGGCATCGACGTGCGCCCGGACGGCCGCGCGGCGATCGGGGCGGGCGCCCGGCTGGGGCCGATCGCGGCGACGCTCGCCGCGCACGGGCGGGTCCTGCCGGCCGGCTCGTGCGAAACCGTCGGCATCGCCGGGCTCGCCCTCGGCGGCGGTGTCGGCCTGGTCGACCGCAAGCACGGGCTGACGTGCGACCACCTGGAGGCGGCGCGGATCGTCACCGCCGACGGCCGGGTGCGCACGGTGTCGAGGGCGGCCGAGCCGGACCTGTTCTGGGCGCTGCGCGGCGGGGGCGGCGGCAACTTCGGGATCGTCACCGGGTTCACCTTCTCGACCGTGCCCAGCGCCGACGTCGTCACCTACAAGCTCACTTTCCCGGCGGGCACCCAGGCCGCGTTGCTGGCCGGCTGGCAGGAATGGCTGCCAGGGATGCCGGACGAGCTGTGGTCGGGGGTGAACATCGGCGCGGCGACCGCCGAAACCAGCGGGACGTTCCTCGGCACCGAGGCCCGGCTGAAGCCGCTGCTCGACGACCTCGTCCGCCGCGTGGGCACCGCTCCCGCCGAGCGGGAGGCGCGGACGCAGGACCACTTGAGCGCGCTGCGGTCGTTCGACGACCACGAGGCCCGGCCCGGGGCGGTCGCCGCGCGGGCGGCGTACGTCGGCACCTCGCGCATGCTGCGGCGGCCCGTCGACGACCCGGCCGCGGTCGTCGAGGTGCTGACCCGGTTCCCGCGCGTCGGCACCCTCATCGACTCCGCCGGCGGTGCGATCGCCCGCGTCGGCGCCCGCGAGACGGCGTTCCCGCACCGGTCCGCCCTGGCGAGCTTCCAGTTCCTGCACGGCGCCGCGCCCGAAGACGGCGGCGAGGCCGAGGCCCGGCGCGCGCTGGCCGCCGTGCGCGACGGGCTGGGGCCCGAGTTCGGCACCACCGGGTACGTCAACTACCTCGACCCCGACATGCCGGACTGGGCGCAGGCGTACTACGGGGTGAACCTGCCGCGGCTGCGTGCCGTCGCCCGGAAGTACGACCCGGACGGGGTTTTCGCCTTCCCGCAAGGGCTTTCCAGGCCCCGCTCGACCGTCCACATCGGAGCTACTTAGACTGCGCGGACTTCGTGCAGGGAGGCAGCGCGTGCTCGATCTGGCATTCTCCACAGAGGACCTGGCGCACACCCGGTTCGCGTTCTCCCCGGCCTGGGAGATCGTCGCGAGCGTCCGCGTCCTGAACGCCCCGGGGCAGCACGCGCTGCACCTGCCGTGGATCAAGCGCGCCACGGCGGCGCTGACCGAAGCCGGCCTCGACATCGGGCTGCTGCGCGACCTCGTCCCGCTGCGGCACCTGCCCGGGTTCCTGGCCGGCACGCCGTCGACGCCGCTGCCCGAACTGGCCGACGAGCTCGCCGACCTGCGGGACGTGCCCGCCCGCCTGGTCCGGCGCGAGCTCGACGCGCTGGCCGGGCCGCGCTCGCCCGCACTGACCCGCCTCCACCGCGAGCCGGAGGCGGGCCTCGACCGGCTCGCGAGCCTGATGGAGCAGTACTGGCACCTCGTACTGGCCCCCGACTGGCCGCGGATCCGCGCGCTGCTCGAGGCCGACGTGCTGTACCGGTCCCGGCTGCTGGCCCAGGGCGGCGCCGCCGAGCTGTTCAACGACCTCACCCCGCTGGTCCGCTGGCAGGACGGCACGCTCACGGTGGCGCACCGGCACCTGCACGCGGCCGTCCCGCTCGACGGGCGCGGCCTGGTGCTGGTGCCCTCGGCGTTCGTCTGGCCGCGGGTGTTCTCCAAGACCGACGCGCGCTGGCAGCCGGTGCTGCGCTACCCGCCGCGCGGGATCGCCACGCTGTGGGAGACCGGCACGGCCACCGCGCCCGGCGCGCTGGCCGCCGTGGTGGGCCGCGGCCGCGCGATGCTGCTGACCGAGCTGGCCGCGCCGGCGTCCACCGCGGAGCTGGCCCGCCGGAGCGGGCTGAGCGCCGGGGCGGTGTCGCAGCACCTCGGCATACTCAACGCTGCGGGCCTGGTCAACCGGCATCGTGCGGGACGTCACGTGCTCTACGTGCGTACTTCGCTGGCGGAAGCCCTGGTCGCGGGCACCGGCGAAGTGGACTGCTGAGATACCCGCGTACTGGCCTGCTTGAAGGGTCCACCGCCGACCTACTCTCGGACTCGTCACCCCCTGTTCTCCTTGTGGAAAGGCCCCGTCGTGTCCGAGCAGCAGACCGCCCCCTCCACCGGCACTGTCCAGTCCGTCACCGGCACCGCCAAGGTGAAGCGCGGCATGGCCGAGATGCTCAAGGGCGGCGTGATCATGGACGTGGTCACCGCCGAGCAGGCCAAGATCGCCGAAGACGCCGGCGCGGTCGCGGTGATGGCCCTCGAGCGCGTGCCCGCCGACATCCGCGCCCAGGGCGGCGTCGCCCGGATGAGCGACCCCGACCTGATCGACGGCATCATCGAAGCCGTCTCGATCCCGGTGATGGCCAAGGCGCGCATCGGCCACTTCGTCGAGGCGCAGGTCCTGCAGTCCCTCGGCGTCGACTACGTCGACGAGTCCGAGGTCCTCACCCCGGCCGACTACGCCAACCACATCGACAAGTGGGCGTTCACGGTGCCCTTCGTCTGCGGTGCGACCAACCTCGGCGAGGCCCTGCGCCGCATCACCGAGGGCGCGGCGATGATCCGCTCCAAGGGCGAGGCCGGCACCGGCGACGTCTCCAACGCGACCACCCACATGCGCCAGATCCGGCAGGAGATCCGCCGGCTGACCTCGCTGCCGGAGGACGAGCTGTTCGTGGCGGCGAAGGAGCTCCAGGCGCCGTACGAGCTGGTGCGCGAGGTCGCGCAGGCCGGCAAGCTGCCGGTGGTGCTGTTCACCGCGGGCGGCATCGCCACCCCCGCCGACGCGGCGATGATGATGCAGCTCGGCGCCGAGGGCGTGTTCGTCGGCTCGGGCATCTTCAAGTCCGGCAACCCGGCCCAGCGCGCCGAGGCGATCGTCAAGGCGACGACGTTCTACGACGACCCGGACGTCCTGGCCAAGGTGTCGCGCGGCCTGGGCGAGGCGATGGTCGGCATCAACGTCGAGGAGCTCCCGGAGCCCCACCGCCTCGCCGAGCGCGGCTGGTAACGAGAGGATCGGGGTCCACGCCGCCGATGTTGCGGCGTGGACCCGGCCATCCGGTGGTGTAGGTGACTCTGCGCCCAGAGAATGGAGCCGTGGAACGGCGGATCGACTTCTCGCGCGATCGGCACATGCTGTGCGGGACCTGCGGCCATCGGTGGATCGTCGATCTCGACTGGGTCGAACGGTGGGAACAAGGGCGGGAGGCATGCCGCGGCTGCGGCATGACGTGCGAGCACGAGGACTCGCCCCGGGTGACGGTCGACCCCGGCGACCCCGCACTCGACGACGACCAGGTCGCGCGGCTCTTCTGGTACCACACCAGCACGCAACCGGACTGGCCGACGAGAGACTTCGATCCGGCAGCCGTCCTCACACCCGAGACCCGCACGGCGATGGGCGGCGATCGGCGTGTCGCAGACTGGGCCGCGCGCCAGCGCGCGAAGGCGCTGCACGTCGGCACGTACGAAGCCGCGGTCCAGAACATGCTGCGGCGGATCGGCGATCAGGGCGACCACGGCAAACAGTTCCATCTTTACCGGGTCCACCTGAAGCCGTCCGTCGTCGTGCGGGAGGACTGGCTCATCGATCCGAGCGACTTCGCCGGCGATGTGGTGCTGGCCGAGGTCTGCCCTCCCGGTGTCGACGTCGCCCGCTACCTCAACCATCACGAGGACCCCGGCGGACTCTCCCTCGCGCTGGGGCGGGACTCGATCGCCGAGGTCCAGCAGGTCGCCGTTCCGCTCCCGGAGGCCTGGGACGCTGGCTGGGTCCGGGATGCCGCCACGGCTCTCGCCGACGCCTCCGACACCGCTGCACCGGCGATCGACGGACTGCGCCGATTCAGGCGGCCGCCCTCGCCGCGCGTTGTCCTGGGTCGTGAGCTCGGGGCGGCTCTGGCCGGCAGTCTGCCGGTCGGCCTTCAGTGCCAGTTCGCGCGGGCCGCGGTGTTCGACGAGGACGACGAACCGATGCGGTGGGCGCGCCGGACGAGTGGCCTCTTCCAGCTGATCGGGCATCCCGAGCGTGCGCTGTCGACGCTCGACCAGCAAGAACGCCGACCGGTATCGGCGTAACCCTCGCCGTCGGCGGGGCGTCGCTTCAGTGGCTCAACGGAGCCGTGAACTGCTGGCTCGAGGACGCCTGCAGGGTGCAGACCGCGGCTGACTTCCCGGCCAGCCAGGCCTTCGAGTCCGGGTAGAAGACGCCGAGGTCGGCCTCGACCGGTGGGTTGTACGCCGCCCCGAACTTGGCGGTGCGGCGGGCCTCGCAGCCGGTCTTCGCCTGCTTTTCGAGGTAGTCCTCGCCCGGGTACTCGCCCTTGAGGAAGCCGGTCAGCGGCACGGTGTCGAACACTTCGCCGTCGTGCGGTTTCGCGCAGTCGGCCTTCGTCGCGTCCAGGCCGTAGCCGTCCGGGGTGTTGTAGCACTCGCCGACCTTGAGTCCCACGATCGTGGGTGTCGTTCCCGTCGTCTTGGCCTTGTCGGTGATGTAGATGACGCCCGCGGTCAGCCCGCCCGCCCACAGCAGGCTCAGCACGATGCCGGCGATGGCCATGCCGCGCCCGGACTGCCCGGTCCGGCCGATCTGGACCAGCGCCACGATCCCCAGGACCAGGGCGGGGATCAGGGACAGGCCGCAGAGGCCGAGGAGCCCGAGGATCAGCGACGCGGTCGCGAAGCCGTTCCGGCCCGTCGGTTTCGGCGCGGCCTGCACCCCGGGCATCCACTGCGGCGGGTTCGGCGGGTACTGGTCGGACATGGTTCCCCCTGCGTGATCGACATCGAGCGACGGTCAGTATGGACAAAACCGGGGGAAAGTGTCACACCGGGTTAGACCATCCGGCACAATGGCCCCCGACACGGGCGGGGCGAGGACCGGAGGCGCTGTGCAGGGGCGGGACGTGGTCGTGGCCGGGCGGACGACGGAGATGTGGGAGCGGCTGTTCCAGCCGACCGAGCGGTGGGGCTGGGAGTTCGTCAAGCCCGTGCCCGCGTCGGTCAGCCCGGAGGCGAACACCCCGCCGGTGGCGGAACAGGTGTACGCGCCGCAGGACTACCAGCTGCGGGAGAAGCGCAGCAAGCGGGCGTGGCTCGGGCTGCTCGGCTACGTCGTGCTGGCCTTCGTGATCTCGCTGATGGCCGCCGGCATGGTGAGCGCCGTGGCCAAGCAGGTCCCGGTCGCCGTCGAGGTGACGGGCTGGGTCGTGCTCGGCATCGGCGTCCTGCTGGCGGTCTTGAACCTCCTCCGCACCCGGCGCCGGTTCAGCGTGATGAAGCGCGACTACACCACGCGCTACAACGACGCCGTCGAGCGCTACAACCAGGCCTACACCTCGTGGCAGCAGCGCGTCGCCGACCACGACCGGCGGGAGGCGCAGCGGGTGGCGGCGGCGATGCGCTGGTACCCGGTCCAACTGACCTCCCGCCCGGCCCGGATCGACGTCTTCGGCGGCACCGAGGACGGCTGGGCGAGCCTGCTCATGACCGTCGGGTCGACGCAGCTCGCCGCCGGCTCGTCGGTCTTCCTGCTCGACTTCACCGACCTCGCGGTGGGGGACAACCTCGCCGTCGCGGCGGCGGGCAAGGGCTACGCCGTCGCCGTCCAGGAGCTGCCCCGCGACCTCGCCGAACTCGGCATCATCGCCGACCTCGACGCCACGGAGCTGGCCGAGGTGATCGCCGAGACCATGCACACGATGAACCGCACCCAGTTCGGCGCCGACCTGCGCGGGCTGCACATCGACCTGCTCACCGCCGTCGGCGAGCGGCTGAGCGGCCCGCCCACCTTCGCCAAGGTCGTCGCCGGTCTGCAGGTGTTCCGCCGGGTCTACGACGCGGGCTCCGACGACACCCTTTCGCCGGACGAGGTGCGCAAGCTCAACTCCTATGTGGACACCGTCGGCGGCACCGAGCAGACCCGCAACGAGCTCCAGGCGCTCGAAGGCGAGCTGCGCGGGCTGGCCAGGGCGGAACGCGCGTCGGAGAAGCAGACGACGGCGGGCTTCCGCGCGTTGTGGCCCGTGCGGGGGTATTCCGTCGTCGCGACCCGGTCGAAGACCGGCCGGCACCGCCGGCTCGTCGAGCACCTCGTCTTCCACCGCACGCTGCAGGAGCTGCACACGCGCGAGTCGACCGGCCGCGAGACGCTGATCGTCGCGGGGGCCGACCAGATCGGGCTCGAATCGCTCGAGGCCATGGCGCGCCAGGCGCGCCGCGCGGGCGTCCGGCTGATCTTCCTCGTCCAGCACCTGCGCGACGACATGCAGAAGCTGCTCGGCGCCGCGGGCACCGTCACCCTGCTGATGCAGCTCGGCAACGGCGACGAGGCGAACAACGCCGCGGAGTTCATCGGCCGCGGGCACAAGTTCGAGCTGTCGCAGCTGACCCTCCAGGTCGGGCGGACGCTGACCCACGGCACCGCCTCGACCGAGGGCGGCTCGGTGGGCATGCAGCGGTCCCGGGGCTACACCTACGGCGGGTCGTCCGGGGGCTCGACGGGGCCGGGCGGCTCGAGTTCGAGCTCGAGCAGCTCGTGGAGCACCACGAACACCACGACCCACAGCCGGGAGCAGAACTGGTCGGAGACGGTCTCCCAATCCGAGGCCGACTCCCAGAACCGCGGGGTGACCGCGGCTCGCGTGTACGAGTTCGAAGTCGAGCCGACCGCCCTGCAGGGGCTCGCGCCGACGGCGTACGTGATGGTCGAGAACGGGTCGTCGGGCCGGCGGGTGCTGACCGGCGACTGCAATCCGGGCACCGTGCTGCTCGACCGGGTCGCCGATCGCCCCCGCATCGGCTGAGGCACGCCGTGCTGGAGGGGTTCGCGTTCCACGACCTGCTGGCCGTCCCGCGCGGCGACGACTTCGCGGCGGGGGCGGACCGGCCCGACGAGACCGGCGGGCGCTCGCCGGCGCAGCTGTTCGCAGCGCTGTCCGCAGCGCACGCCGACCTGCGGTTCCGCGGCCCGGACGCGGCGTTCGCCGTGGCGTGGGAGCGTCCGGAGGGCAGCCGCGCGTTGCGCGTCCTGGTCGGGGGCCGGCCGCACTCGCCGGTGGCGCGCGCGAAGGAGGACGGTGTCGTCCCGGTGCTGTACCCGCCGGGTGGGCTCGGCCGGGCGGCGGACACCGCGGAAATCGCGCGGCGGTGGGCGGCGCTGCCGTCCTGGACCCGCTGCACGGGCGGCTCCGATCCACTGTGGACACCCCAGTCCGGCGCCGAGGCGCCCGGCCGGGGCGGCTTCGACGACTACGTCGCCCACATGCCCGGCGCGTTCGCCTGGCTGGTCGTGGCGGAACCGGTGGGTGCCGAGGCGATCGAACGCGAGCTGCTCGGGCTGGAGACCACGATGCCGCGGCTGCGGCAGCGGGAGAACTCCGAGCCGGACCGGATCGCCCTGCTGCGCGCGGAAGGCCGCTTCCGGGAGCTCTCGCGCGCCCAGCCGGCGGGCCTGTGGAGCGTGCACGTGCTGGTCGGTGGCCCGGACGAGGCGGCGACCCGCGCGGCGGCCGCGTTGCTGTGTAGCGCCAGCGACCTCGACGCACTGCCGTACGTGCTGACGCCGGGCACCGACTGCGCCGGGTTCGCCGAAGTGTGGGACAAGCCCGTCGAAAACGGCGCCCTGAGTTCGCCGTTCCGGGCGACCGGCGAGCTCGTCGCGGCGGTCGCGCGGCCGCCGCGGCGGGAGCTGCCGGGCATCCGGATGACCGAGCCGCCATTGTTCGATGTCACGCCCGAGTACACCGGTGACGTCCCGCTGGGCACGGTGCTCGACGACGCCGACCGGCCGGTCGGGGAGTTCGGCGTCGCGCTGGACACGCTCAACCGGCACACGTTCGTCGCCGGGGCCACCGGTTCGGGGAAGTCCCAGACCGTGCGGCACCTCCTGGAAGGCCTGCACCGCGCCGGGGTGCCGTGGCTGGTGATCGAGCCCGCGAAGGCCGAGTACGCGGCTATGGCGGGCCGGCTGGGCGCCGACGGCCTGGTGACGGTGATCCGGCCCGGCGACCCGGCGGCCTACCCCGGCGGGCTCAACCCGCTCGAGCCCGTCGAAGGCTTCCCGCTGCAGACGCACCTGGACCTCGTCCGCGCGCTGTTCCTGGCCGCCTTCGACGCCGACGAGCCGTTTCCGCAGGTCCTGGCGCAGGCGCTGACCCGGTGCTACGCCGACCAGGGCTGGGACACCGTGACCGGGCAGGTGCGCGGACGCGTCGGCCCGGTGAAGTACCCGAGCCTCGGCGACCTGCAGGCGACCGCGATCGAGGTGGTCAAGGGCATCGGCTACGGCAAGGAGGTCGCCGACAACGTCCGCGGCTTCGTCGACGTCCGGATCGGCTCACTGCGGCTGGGCACACCGGGCCGGTTCTTCGAGGGCGGGCACCCCCTGGACGTGGCGGCGCTGCTGCGGGGCAACGTCGTGCTGGAGATCGAGGACATCGGCTCCGACGCCGACAAGGCGTTCTTCATCGGGGCGGTGCTGATCCGGCTGTTCGAGCACCTGCGCGTCCACCACCGGCACGGCGCACGCGGGCTGAAGCACGTCCTGGTGCTGGAGGAGGCGCACCGGCTGCTGAAGCGCGCCGAGCCGGGCAGCCCGGCCGAGCACGCGGTGGAGCTGTTCACGTCGCTGCTGGCGGAGATCCGCGCGTACGGCGAAGGGATCGTCGTCGCCGAGCAGATCCCGGGCAAGATCGTGCCGGACGTCATCAAAAACACCGCGTGCAAGATCCTGCACCGCCTGCCCGCCGAGGACGACCGGCTGGCGGTCGGCGCGACGATGAACCTGAGCGAGGCCCAGTCCCGCCACGTCGTGACGTTGCCGCCGGGCCGGGCCGCGGTCTTCACCGACGGCATGGACCGGCCCCTGCGGTTGCGGATGCCGCTGAACGAAGGCGCCGAGGACACCGCACGGGTGTCGAAGTCGCCACCCGTGGTCGCGCGCCGGAGTGCCGCATGTGGACGGTTGTGCGCGGCGTCGCCGTGCACGCTGGGCCGGATCAGCGAAGCCGCGCACCGGGCGGACGCCGACCCGAAGCTGGTGCTGTGGCTGGAATTGCTGACGGTCGCCCACATCACCGGTCGTCGGGCCCCCGAACCGGACCGGGGCTGGCTGGCCTCGCTGCAGCGTTCGTTCGACGAGCAGACACTGGAATGCGCGGTGGCCCACCGCATCCAGGCCGCGGTCGACGCACGCTACGCGGGCATCGCGGAGTACAACGCGCCCGGCGAGTTCGTCGCGCATCTGGCGGCCAGTGCCACGCGCACGCTGAACGGCGAGCCGGGGTGCGCGTTCCCGGAAGTCCGGTGGCAGGCGGGCACTTACCGCTGGTTCGACGTCAAGAGGGCGTTGAAACCCCGGGAAGGCCGGGACGACACACCGCACCCGGCAACGGAATCGTGGGCGGCGCGCGGCCTGGTGCTGGAGGGCCGCACCCGCGCCGAGCAGCTGGCCGAGCTGCTCGACCGCCCCGAATGCTGGCGCGACGACGACCCGACGGTCCTCGGCACGGTACGGCCTACGCCGATCGACACGGCGGTCCGGAAGCTCAGCCGGGAACCGGACCCGGGCAAGCGGCTGCTGCACGCGGCGGGGTTCTTGAACCTGCCCAACAGCTGGGCGGTGGCGGTGCTCAAGCTGGGAGGAGGCGCGCGGTGAAGGAAACCGGCGAAGTCTCCGGCGCGTCCGACGAACCGGACGAAGTGAGGCCGGCCGAGGGCATGCAGGAGGCCGACGACGAAGAGCTCGAGGCCCGGGAGGACGTCCGCGCCGACGTCGCGGTGGAGGTCGCGAACACGGTGGGCGGCGAGATCGCGGCCGCGATCACCCCGGTGGCGCGGGACCTTTACGAGAACCGAGAGCATTGGAAGATCCAGGCGGACGCGGCGCTCGCGAAGATCGAGCGCAAGTTCGGCAAGAAGAGTGAAGAATGAACGAGACGAGCGAAGCGCCGGAGAGTCCTGAAGGTTCCGAGGGGGCCGAGGGTTCCGAAGCCGACGACCCGGGCCAGGGCGCCGAGGAGCCGGAATCGGCCGACCGGAGCAGCCCGCAGGAAGCCGACGACGAGACGGAGTCGGACGACCCACCCCCACCGGACCAGGCGGACGACGCCGACAACCCACCGGCGGCCGATCACGGGCAGGACGGCGAGCCCCCCGGCACGGGACCCCAGGAAGCCGACGACGAAGCCGACGACCCGGACGACAGCGAGGTTCCTTCCGCGCAAGGGGAGGAGACCGGCGACGCGGAGGCCGAGGAGCCCGAGGCCGCAGAGCCCGAGGCGGCGGAGGCCGGGGAGCCTGAGGCGGCTGAGGCCGGAGAGTCTGAGGCGGCGGAGTCGGAGGCCGTGGAGACTGAGGCTGCCGAGACCGAGGCCGCGGAAGTTGAGGCTGCCGAGACCGAGGCTGCCGAGACCGAGGCCGCGGAATCTGAGGTGGCAGAGACTGAGGCCGCGGAGGCTGAGGCTGCGGAGACCGAGGCTGCCGAGACCGAGGCTGCCGAGACCGAGGCTGCCGAGACCGAGGCCGCGGAGACCGACGCCGCGGAGACCGAGGCCGCGGAATCTGAGGTGGCAGAGACTGAGGCCGCGGAGGCTGAGGCTGCGGAGACCGAGGCTGCCGAGACCGAGGCTGCCGAGAC
>NZ_JBSGJD010000013.1:0-17041 GCF_053605405.1 Amycolatopsis sp. NPDC003861 | reverse complement strand
TGAGGCCGCGGAATCTGAGGTGGCAGAGACTGAGGCCGCGGAGGCTGAGGCTGCGGAGACCGAGGCTGCCGAGACCGAGGCTGCCGAGACCGAGGCCGCGGAGACCGACGCCGCGGAGACCGACGCCGCGGAGACTGAGGCCGCGGAGGCTGAGGCTGCCGAGGCGGAGTCTGAGGCGGCGGAGACCGACGACGCCCAGGCCGACGACACGGAAACCGGCGCGGATGACGCGGCTCGAAACGATGCCGAGAACCCCGACTCGGCCGATAACCAGCCGCCGCCTGAGGATGATGAGCTCGAGTTGGAGCTGAAGCCGCGGGGACCGGGGTGGGAAGGCAACTGGTCGTCCCCTGAGGCGAAGCCTCAGAGCGAGCAGGCCGCCGCGCCGCAGGAAAGCGTGGTCACCACTGAGACCGACGCGAGCGGTCAGGCTGCCGAGCAGCAGACTGAGCGCCAGGCCGAGCAAAGCGAGCGCCCAGCCGAACGTGGCGACGAGGCAGCCGAGCGCCAGAACGAGCGTCGCGACGAAGCCACCGTGCGCCAGAACGAAGCGGCCGAGAGCCAAAACGAGCGTCTCGACGAAGCAGCCGAGAGCCAGAACGAAGCAGCCGAGCGCCAGAACGAAGCGGCCGAGCAACAAGCCGAGCGTGGCGATCGACCCTCCGAAACCGAGGCCGCCGAGCCGGAAAAACCCGAGGCCCCCAACCCCTTCAGCGGCGAATTCGACCCCGAGACCGGCGAACTGGACCTCGACCGCGACGCCCCGGACAAGCCCGAGCAGGCCCCGCGCGAGCACGAAGCCGGCGACGCCGCCGCCGGTCCGTGGAACACGGACTTCGACGACAGCGAGGTCGTCGCCCGGTACGACGACAAGGACGGCTGGGAGGTCGGCCCCGATACGCCCGCCGAGCGTGAACAGCGGATGGAGGACCTCGCCGAGAAGCTCAAGAGTGAGCAGACGGTCGCCGAGAAACTCGCCGAAGACGGTGCCGATCTCGCCGAGCCCGGCGTCAAGCTCTGGGAGGCCGCGCAAGCCAAGAACGAAGCCAAAGCCGACCCCGCGCACGAGCACACCGTGACCACCGAGGACCACCCGCACTTCGAGCCGGCCGAGTCGCAGGCTTCCACGCCGGACATGATCGGCTCCGTCGCCATGACCGGGGTGGCGCTCGCGGCCATGGCGCGGCAGTGGCTCGCCGATCGGCGGGGCGGTGCGGCCGCCCCCGACGAGGACGACTGACTAGATGTACTCGGAGATCTCGACGCCGTACGTCCCCGGCTCGAGGGCTTCGAAGATGTGCGGGACGTCGCCCGGATACGAAATGTAGTCGCCGGGGTTCAGCTCCTCCGGGGCCTCCTGCACGCCCACCCGGGCGCGGCCCGCGCACAGCACGATGTGCTCCATCACGCCCGTCATGTGCGGATCGGACCTCCGCGGCGTGCCGGGTTCCGCTCGGATGAGGTACATGTCCCGTCGCGCGGACGGGGGACAGGCCGACAGCAGCGTGCACGCGTAGTCGGCGTGCTCGGCGAACACCGTCGGCCCCTTGCCCGCGCGGATGACGCGGACTTTGGGCCGTTCGGGCTCGACCAGCCGGGAGAACGGGACGTCGAGGGCGACGCCGAGCGCCCACAGCGTCTCGACGCTGGGGTTGCCGGTGCCGGACTCGAGCTGGGACAGCGTCGACTTGGCCAGGCCGGCGCGGCGCGCGACCTCCGTCAGGGACAAGCCCGCGCGGGTCCGTTCGCGGCGCAAGGACGCCGCGATGATCTCCAGGGGCGCGCCCGTCGTTTCCTGCGACATTGCTGTTCGCTCCATCGGTCGTTATGTTCGCCTTGACGAACGCGAGGGCCTGTGTTCACTATAGAACACATGCGTTCGATATGGCGAACACTCGATCGGGCCCTCGCCCGTGACATCGGCCTGGTCTGTCTCGCCGATTGTCTCGTGGGGGTTTCCTACGGCGCCATCGCGGTGAGCTCCGGCTTCCCGCTGTGGCTGCCGATGCTGATGTCGCTGCTGGTCTTCGCGGGGGCGTCGCAGTTCATGTTCATCGGGATCGTGGCCGCGGGCGGCAACCCGTTCGCGGCCGTGCTGGCCGGCCTGCTGGCCAACGCCCGGCACCTGCCGTTCGGCTTCGCCATCGGCGACGTCGTCGGGGAGCGCTGGGCCCGGCTGCTCGGCAGTCACCTGATGAGCGACGAGACGGTCGCGTTCGCCATGGCCCAGGACGAGCCCCGGCGCCGCCGCGCGGCGTACTGGGCCTGCGGGCTGGGGATCTTCGTGTTCTGGAACGCCGGTGTGCTGGCCGGCGCGTTCGCGGGGACGGCGATCAGCGACACGAGCGTGTTCGGCCTCGACGCGGCCTTCCCGGCGGTGCTGCTGGCGCTGGTCCTGCCGTCGCTGCGGGACCGCGCGGCACGGCTGCCGGTGCTGATCGGGGTGGTCGTCGCGCTGGCCGCGACGCCGTTCCTGCCGGCCGGGCTGCCGGTGCTGCTCGCGCTGGCGGGCGTCGTGGTGGGGGCACTGGCGAAGGAGCCGGAACTGCAGGAGGTGGGCTGATGGACGGGGTGGAACTGCTGGTCGGCGCGGTCGTGCTGGCGCTGGGGACGTTCGCGTTCCGGTTCGCCGGCCCGGTGCTGCGCAGCCGGGTGAAGCTGTCGCCGCGGGCGGAGAGGCTGATGGCGCTGGCGGCGGTGGTGCTGCTGGCGGCGCTGGTCGCGGTGAGCGCGCTGACGGAGGGCCACGGCTTCGCGGGCTTCGCGCGGCCGGCGGGGGTGCTGGTGGCGGGGGTGCTGGCGTGGCGGAAGGCGCCGTTCGTGGTGGTCGTGGTCGCCGCCGCGGCGACGGCGGCCCTGCTGAGGCTGGCCGGCGTCCCCTGACGGCGCCGCACCGGACCGGGTCTGAGGTGCCAGGCCGGGCCTGAGGTGCTGGGTCTGAGGTGCCGGACCGGGCCTGACGTGCCGGGCCTGACGTGCCGGGCCTGAGGTGCCAGGCCCGATGTGTCGGGCCCGGCGTGCCGGGGCCCGGCCTGGCGTGAGGGGGAAGGCAGCAAGCGTGCTCGGAGGGGCATCGCGCTGATGCCGAGCGAGAGCCGGGCCCGCGGGGGCGCCCCCCGTTTTCCACGCTACCGGAGGCCACCGACAGTTTTGGGCCTTGCCGCCGCGGGGGTGGCCGCGGAGCGGGGCTGACCTGCCGCGAAGGGGCCGAGCCGGTGCGTCTAGGCTGGTGGGAAGGTCTTTCGGGAGGTCGGGTGTCGTCGGAACCGCTCATCGGTGTGCTCGCCATGCAAGGTGCCGTGCGGGAGCACGTCGCCATGCTGGCCGAAGCGGGCGCGCGGGCCGTGCCCGTGCGGCGGGCCGCCGAGCTGTCCGAAGTGGACGGTCTGGTGCTGCCCGGCGGGGAGTCCACCACGATGTCGCGGCTGCTGGAGAGCTTCGAACTGCTGGCACCCCTCAAGGCGCGGATCGCCGACGGGCTGCCCGCCTTCGGGTCCTGCGCCGGGATGATCCTGCTGGCGCGGCAGACCCTCGACGGGCGGCCCGACCAGCAGCAGCTCGGCGGGCTCGACGTCGTCGTGCGGCGGAACGCCTTCGGCAGGCAGGTCGACTCCTTCGAGGCCGACCTGGACTTCGCCGGGGTCGAGGGGGACGTCCACGCCGTCTTCATCCGGGCTCCCTGGGTCGAGAAGGCCGGTGACGGCGTCGAGGTGCTGGCCACCGTCAGCGGTGTGCCCGGCGTCGGCGAGGACACCGCTAGGATCGTCGCGGTCCGGCAGGGGGCGGTGCTGGCGACCGCGTTCCACCCGGAACTCACGCCCGACGTGCGGGTGCACCGGCTGTTCGTCGACCTCGTGCGAAAGGCTGCCTGAGACGCGGTGCCCGGCCGGGGTACGGAACAGATGGAGGAGAGATGAGCGGCCACTCCAAGTGGGCCACCACGAAGCACAAGAAGGCCAACCTCGACGCGAAGCGCGGCAAGCTCTTCGCGCGGTTGATCAAGAACATCGAGGTGGCCGCCCGCACGGGCACCGGTGGTGGCGACCCGGACGGCAACCCCACGCTCTACGACGCCATCCAGAAGGCGAAGAAGAACTCGGTCCCGCAGGACAACATCGAGCGCGCCCGCAAGCGCGGCGCCGGTGAAGAGGCCGGCGGCGCCGACTGGCAGACCATCACCTACGAGGGTTACGGCCCGAACGGGGTCGCCGTCCTGATCGAGTGCCTCACCGACAACCGCAACCGCGCCGCGTCGGAGGTCCGGACCGCGCTGACCCGCAACGGCGGCTCACTCGCCGACCCGGGCTCGGTGGCCTACCTGTTCAACCGCAAGGGCGTCGTGCTGATGCCCAAGGACACCGCCGCGGAAGACGATGTCCTCATGGCGGTCCTCGACGCCGGTGCCGAAGAGGTCAACGACCTCGGCGAGAGCTTCGAAATCGTCTCCGAGGCGACCGATCTGGTGCCGGTCCGCAAGGCGCTGCAGGACGCCGGCTTCGAATACGAGTCGGCCGACCTGACCTTCCTGCCCTCGGTGAGCGTCCCGCTCGACGCCGACGGCGCCAAGAAGGTCTTCAAGCTGATCGACGCCCTCGAAGACTGCGACGACGTCCAGAACGTCTACGCCAACTTCGACGTCTCCGACGAGGTGCTCGCCGAAGTCGGCTGAGTTTTCCCTTGCCGCACACCGCTTTCGGGCCCGGGCCGGAAACTTTCCGGCCCGGGCCCTGTGTTCCCGGGGATTCGTCAGGCACAATGTGCGCCGTGACCTCGACGACCCCCGCCGCTGCCGCCGACATCACCGCCGAACTGTCCGCGGAAGAACTGCGCCTCATCGAATGGATCGAGGAGCAGGCGAAGGAACGCGGCAACGCCGTCATCAACGTCGCCTCGGACGACGAAGGCGCCGGCTACTCCTTCACGGCTTGCGCCTGGGCGCTGCACAACGTGCCGGAGGCGGTCGTGGTCGGGCTGCCCGGCCAGATGGGGCAGGTGCTGCTCGACGCCTACGTCGACCGCGCGGCCAACGGCGAGATCTTCGAGGTCGGCAAGCGCTACGACGACTTCTTCGAAGGCGTCCCGGTCGTCCTCGAGCGGGTCAACAAGGGGCACTACCCCGAGTACTTCGGCACGGCGTTCCTCATCTACCCGGACGGCGACTTCCCGGCGCTGCAGCTGATCGTCGCGACGCCGGAGGGCAAGTTCCCCTGGCACCCGGACGCGCCCGAGGGCTTCGCGCGGTGGCAGCCGGTGCTCACCGAAAGCGGTGACCCCGAGAGCTGGACCCCCGGGGTCGACGGCCCCTAGAACTTCCCCAGGTCGGCGGCCGCTTCCGGGTACTGCAGAGCCAGGTCCGCGGCGGCCGCGAACTCGACGCAGTCGTCCGTGTAGGGCGGCACCACGACCGTGCCCAGCAGGCTCCACTCGCCGCCCGTGACCGTGGCCTGCCACGTCCCGGCGGGCACCACGACCTGCGGGCGGTCGCCGGCGGCGACGTCGGTGCCCAGCACCGGCCGTTCGACCGAGCCGTCCGGGTGCAGCAGCAGCATCCGCGCGGGCGCCCCCGCGTGGTGCACCCAGATCTCCACGCGGTCCAGCCGGTGCGGCGCGGAGCGTTCGGGCGCGACGAGCAGGTAGTAGATCGCCGAGCCGGACTCCGCCCGCCAGCTCTGCGCCCACTGCCCCCCTTCCACGGGCAGGGGCTGCAGCCCCAGGTGGGTGACGAAATCCGAGGGCTCCGGCATGTCACCCATCCTGCCGCAGACGCGCCCAGTAGCCTGCAAGCTCGAACTGGTGTTCGCGGCAGGAGGAATGCGGGTGCGGGTGCTCGGGGTCGACCCCGGTCTGACCAGGTGCGGCCTGGGGGTGGTCGACGGCGGCAAGGGCCGGGCCGTCCGCTGCGTCGCCGTCGACGTCGTGCGGACACCGGCCGATGCCGATCTGGCCCACCGCCTGCTCGGCATCTCCGACGAGGTCGAGCGCTGGATGGACAGGTACAAGCCGGCCGCGGTGGCCGTCGAACGCGTCTTCGCCCAGCACAACGTCCGGACCGCGATGGGCACCGCGCAAGCGGGCGGGGTGGTCGCCCTGGCCGCCGCGCGCCGGGGCCTGCCGGTCGTCTTCCACACGCCCAGCGAGGTGAAGGCCGCGGTCAGCGGGTCCGGCCGGGCCGACAAAGCCCAGGTCACCGCCATGGTGATGCGGCTGCTGAACCTCGAGGTCGCGCCGAAGCCCGCGGACGCCGCGGACGCCCTCGCCCTGGCGATTTGCCACCTCTGGCGCGAGCCGATGCGGGCCCGGCTCGCCGAGGCCGAAGCCCGCGCGGCCGAAATGGCCCGCACGCACAAAGCCCGCCTCGCCGCGGCGGCGAAGCAGGCGAACCAAGCCAAGAACCCTGGAGCAGCACGATGATCTCGTCGGTACGCGGAGAAGTCCTGTCGGTCGGTCTCGACCACGTCGTGGTCGAGGTCGGCGGGGTCGGCTTCGCCGTGCAGGCCACCCCGGCGACGCTGGCGACCCTGCGCCGCGGCGAGGAGGCCCGCCTGCACACCGCGCTGGTCGTGCGCGAGGACTCGCTGACGCTGTTCGGGTTCGCCGACGCCGACGCGCGCGAACTGTTCGGGCTGCTGCAGACGGTGTCCGGCATCGGGCCGCGGCTCGCGCTGGCCACCCTCGCCGTGCTGGACCCGGACAAGCTGCGGGCCGCGCTGGTCGAAGGCAACATCACCGTGCTCACCTCGGTCCCGGGCATCGGCCGCAAGGGCGCCGAACGGCTCACCCTCGAACTGCGCGACAAGGTCACCGCCCTCGGCGGCACCGGCGACGCGCCCGCCGCCACCGCCCCCGGCGCCCTGCGCGCCGAGGTCGTCGAGGCGCTGGCCGGGCTCGGCTTCCCGGCCAAGCAGGCCGAGCAGGCCGTCGACAAGGTTCTCGCCGACGGTGACGGCCACACGACCGCCAGCGTCCTGCGCGCTGCCCTGACCACCCTCGGCCGGAAGCGGTAGGCCCGGCCGTGGAGTATGAAGCGGTGGAAGAGGACGAGGCCCTCTCGGCGTGGGCGCAGACCGGCGACCGCGACGTCGAGGGCACCCTGCGGCCGCGCAAGCTCGACGAGTTCGTCGGCCAGCCGCGCGTGCGCGAACAGCTGGAGCTGGTGCTGGAGAGCGCCCGCCGCCGCGGCGTGCCGCCCGACCACGTGCTGCTGTCCGGCCCGCCCGGGCTGGGCAAGACGTCGATGGCGATGATCGTCGCCGCCGAGCTCGGCGCGGCCATCCGGATCACCTCCGGCCCGGCCCTGGAACGCGCCGGCGACCTCGCCGCGATGCTGTCCAACCTGGCGCCCGGCGACGTCCTCTTCATCGACGAGATCCACCGCATCGCCCGCCCCGCCGAGGAGATGCTCTACCTGGCGATGGAGGACTTCCGGGTCGACGTCGTGGTCGGCAAGGGCCCCGGCGCCACCAGCATCCCCCTGGAGATCGCGCCGTTCACGCTGGTCGGGGCGACCACCCGGTCCGGCTCGCTGACCGGCCCGCTGCGCGACCGGTTCGGCTTCACCGGCCAGATGGAGTTCTACACCGACGCCGAGCTGGAGCTGGTCGTGCGCCGGGCCGCGACGATCCTCGACATCCCGATCGACCGCGACGGCTGCGCCGAGATCGCCGGCCGCTCGCGGGGCACGCCCCGGATCGCGAACCGGCTGCTGCGGCGCGTCCGCGACTACGCCGAGGTCCGCGCCGACGGCAAGGTGACCCGCGACGTCGCCCGCGCCGCGCTGGCCGTCTACGACGTCGACGAGCTGGGTCTCGACCGCCTCGACCGGGCCGTGCTCACCGCCCTGACCAGGTCTTTCGGTGGCGGGCCGGTGGGCATCTCGACGCTCGCGGTGGCCGTGGGGGAGGAGGCGACCACCGTCGAAGAGGTGTGCGAGCCCTACCTCGTGCGCGCCGGTATGCTCGCCCGCACCCCGCGTGGCCGCGTCGCGACCGCGTCCGCGTGGGAACACCTCGGCATGGTGCCGCCCGCGGACCTCCCGGGGCGCCCGGACCAGGGCGGGCCGTCGCTGTTCGAGCAGGACTGAGCGGCCCGTACCGGCGGGTGGGTGCTGGCGTCCGCGCTGGTACCTGGCACACTTGACCGGAGCACATACCCAAAAACCGGACATTTCGGCTGGGCCCGGGTGTTCGTCGAACGGAGAATCATGCAACAGCTATTGCTGCCCCTGCTGCTCGTGCTCGTCCTCGCCGTGCCGCTGGTGATGAGCACGCGCAAGCAGAAGAAGCAGCAGGCGGCGCAGCAGGAACTGCAGAGCAGCCTGGCGCCCGGTGACCGCGTGATGACCACCTCGGGTCTCTACGGCACCGTCGCCGACGCCTCCGGTGACACCACGATCGACATCGAGATCGCGCCCGGTGTCGTCACCACCTGGCTGCGGCTGGCCGTCCGCGAGAAGGTCGAGCCGGTCGTCGAGACCGACGAGGACGTGCTCGACGAGGTCGAGGAGACTCCCGCCGAGGAGCCGAAGATCATCGAGTCGACCTCCGGTGTCAAGGCCGACGAGCCGCAGACCACCGCCCAGGTGGCGCCGCCGCTGGAGCACGGCAAGAAGTAAGCCCCCGCGGCACCCCTGGGCCGGGCCGGACTCCCGACGAAAGTCGGTACGGCCTCGCACGCCGGGCTCACGCAGCACCGAGTAGTGTCTCGGTGCTGCGTGCGTGTCCGCCGTCATACCCGTGCCCGGGAGTGAATCGCACACAGTCCCTCCCGGTAACCCTCCGGGCGGGCACCGCAACTTTGGGGTCCACCCCGTCCGAGGAGACCGAAGCACCGTGGCAGCTTCAGCCGGGCATCTCCGCCCGGGACGCTATCTCGCCCTGTTCGCCCTGATCGTGATCGTCTTGTACGCGCTGGTGTTCCTCACCGGCAACCACAAGCCGACCCCGAAGCTGGGTATCGACCTGCAGGGCGGCACCCGGGTCACGCTCACCGCCCGCACCCCCGACGGCGGCCAGCCGACCCGGGAGTCCCTGAACCAGGCGCGCCAGATCATCGAGCGCCGCGTCAACGGGATCGGCGTCAGCGGCACCGAGGTCCTCCTCGACGGCAACAACGTCGTCATCACGGTCCCGGGCGAGCAGGGCGACCAGGCGAAGAACCTGGGCAAGACCGCGAAGCTGGGCTTCCGGAAGGTCGTCTCCGCCGCCACCCAGCCGGTGGTGCCGCCGCAGACGAACACCCCGCCGCCCGCCACGGGCACCCCGACCTCGGGCGCGCCGACGCCGACCGCGGGCGCGACGGGCACCAAGCCCCCGACCACCACGGCGAGCGCGCCGCCCACCACCGCGACCGGCGGTGGCGGTGCCGCGGGTGCCCTCGCCCAGCAGCAGAGCACGACGCCGGCCGCGCCGAGCAGCAGCACCCCGCCGCCCACGTCGTCGGCTCCGGCCCCGGCGCCTTCGGACGGCTCGGTCGACGCGGAGACGGCCAAGGAGATCCAGGCCGCCAAGGCCCTCCGGCAGAACCCGCAGCTGATCGGCGCCGACGGCCAGCCGAACCAGGAGCTCGTCTCGCAGGCGATGGCGTCGCTGACCTGCGCGCCGAACGCCAAGGACGCCCTCGAAGGCAACGACGACCCGAAGCTGCCGCTGGTCGCCTGCGGTGACCACAACACCTACAAGTACCTGCTGGAGCCGGAGTTCCTGCCCGGCACCGAGATCGCCGACTCGACCTCGGGCTACGACCAGCAGCGCGGCCAGTGGGTGGTGAACCTCAGCTTCAAGAGCGAGGGCACCAAGATCTGGGCGGACTTCACCTCGAAGAACACCGGCCAGCAGGCGGCGTTCGTGCTCGACACGCAGGTCGTGTCCGCGCCGAACATCCAGGTGGCCATCCTCGACGGCAACACCCAGATCACCGGCAAGTTCACCCAGACCGAGGCGAAAGACCTCTCGGACATCCTCAAGTACGGCTCGCTGCCGCTGTCGTTCGCGTCCTCGGACGCGACCACGGTGTCGGCGACCCTCGGCCTGGCGTCGCTGGAGGCCGGCCTGATCGCCGGCGGCATCGGCCTGCTGGTGGTCTTCATCTACTGCCTGTTCTACTACCGGCTGCTCGGCGTGCTCACCATCCTGTCGCTGGCCCTGTCCGGCGCGCTGGTGTTCGCGGTGCTGATCCTGCTCGGCCGCTGGATCGGCTACACCCTCGACCTCGCGGGCATCGCCGGCCTGATCATCGCCATCGGGATCACGGCGGACTCGTTCGTCATCTACTTCGAACGGCTCAAGGACGAAATCCGGGAGGGCCGGACGTTCCGGTCCGCGGTGCCGCGCGGCTGGGTCCGCGCCCGGCGCACCATCCTGGCCTCGGACGCGGTGAGCTTCCTGGCCGCGGCGATCCTGTACGTCATCGCGGTCGGCGACGTCCAGGGCTTCGCGTTCACCCTCGGCATGTCGACGGTGCTCGACCTGGTCGTCGTGTACCTGGTGACGCACCCGCTGGTGGCCATGGTGTCCACGTCCAAGAACAGTTTCCTGTCCAATCCGAGGCACCTGGGCCTCGGCGCCGTGCAGCAAGTGGGTTCGCAGCGTAAGAAGTCGACCTCGGTCGGCCGCGCGAACGTGAAGGAGGCCTGACGTGGGGGTCGAAGAACTGGGTACGGACGCCGAGGGCAACGCCAAGGCGACGGTGAAACCCGGCCAGAAGGAAAGCGTCTTCCACCGGCTGTACGTCGGCACGGGTGCGTTCGACGTCGTCGGCAAGCGCAAGCGCTGGTACATCTTCTTCGCGGGGCTGGTGCTGGTGTGCCTCGCCTCGATGATCTTCCGCGGCTTCAACCTCGGCATCGAGTTCGAGGGCGGCACGCAGCTCCAGATGCCCGCGAACGGCATCCACGGCGTGATCACCGAGGAGCAGGCGAAGGAGTCGTTCCAGAAGGCCCTCGGCCGCCCGGCCGCGGAGGCGCAGAAGGTCGGCACCGGCAACGCGGCGACCATCCAGATCCGCACCGACACGCTGAACGCGGCCGACGTCGCCAAGCTGAAGCAGGGCCTGTTCGCCGACCTGGGCCCGAAGGGCAGCAACGGCCAGCCCAGCGTCCAGGCGATCAGCGACAGCGCGGTGAGCGCGTCCTGGGGTGGCGAGATCTCGCAGAAGGCGCTGATCGCGCTCGGCGTGTTCCTCGTCGCGGTGGTCATCTTCCTGGCCGTCTACTTCGACGGGCGGATGGCCCTGGCGGCGCTGATCTCGCTGCTGCACGACATCCTGGTCACCGCGGGTGTGTACTCGCTGGTCGGCTTCGAGGTCACCCCGGCGACCGTGATCGGCCTGCTGACCATCCTCGGGTTCTCGCTGTACGACACGGTGGTGGTGTTCGACAAGGTCCGGGAGAACACGCGCGGCCTGCTCGGGCTGACCCGCCGCACGTACGGCGAAGCGGCGAACCTCGCGCTGAACCAGACCCTGATGCGCTCGTTCAACACGGCGTTCATCGCGCTGCTGCCGATCCTCGGCCTGCTGATCGTCGGGTACGTGCTGCTCGGCTCGGGCACGCTGCAGGACCTGGCGCTGGTGCAGCTCACCGGTACCCTCGTCGGCGTCCTGTCGTCGGTCGCGCTGGCGACGCCGCTGCTGGTCGACTTCAAGATGCGCGACCCGAAGTACGCGCAGCAGGCCGAGCGGGTCCGCCAGCGCCGGGCCAGCCAGGAGCGCAAGGCGGCGGGCGAGGACTTCGACGCCTCGGACGACGACGCGCTGGCCAAGGAACTGCGCAAGGAGAAGGCGTACGCGGCCGCGGCCAGCGTCCCCGCCCGGATCCAGAAGCAGCGCCCGGCCGGGAAGCGGAAGCGCTGACGTGCAGCTCGACGACGCCCTCGGCCTGATCGCCGAGGTGCCGGACTTCCCCGAGCCCGGCGTCCTGTTCCGCGACCTGAGTCCGCTCTTCGCGGACGCGGGTGCGTTCAAGGCGGTCACCGACGCGCTGGCGGAAACGCTGGCGCCCGGTGTCGAGGCGCTCGCGGGTGTGGAAGCCCGCGGGTTCCTCCTCGCCGCGGCCGTCGGGTACGCCCGCGGCCTCGGCGTGGTGCTGATCCGCAAGCCGGGCAAGCTGCCGGCGGTGGCCGGCCGCGTGGACTACGCCCTGGAGTACGGCACGGCGACGGTCGAGCTCCCGGTCGGCGTGGTCCGCCCGGGCCAGCGCATCGCGATCCTCGACGACGTCCTGGCCACGGGCGGCACGGTCGCGGCCACCGGCAAGCTCCTGGAGGACGCGGGCGCGGTGGTCGACAGCGTCTCCGTGGTCCTCGAACTGGCCGCCCTGCGCGGCCGCCAGGTCCTCGGAGACCGCAAGGTCCACGCCCTCCAGACCTGCTGAACTCGTCACCCGCGTGATCGGACCCGGATCTCGTGTGATTGAAGCCGGAACTCGCGAGTTCCGGCTTCAATCACGTCAGTGACGGCCCGGATCACATGAGTCACGGTCTGGATCACGTGAGTTCCGGCTGGTGACGGGCCCCACATCCCCCTGAACGGGCGCACCCGACAGGGCTGCGAGGCGCAGCGGCTACCCTGGTGGTCCGAAGGCCGCACGAGCAGCAGGAGGTGCGGGTGAGCCAGGAGCTCGACGCCGCGGTGCCCGCGAAGCAGGGCGCCCAGCAGAACGGGCAGGCGGCGGCACAGCCCGCGCCGCCGAAGCCGAACGGCGCGGCGCCGAACCCGTCCGCCACCCGGCGGGTCCGGGCGCGCCTCGCCCGGCGGATCACCGCCCAGCGCGCCGCCCCGGTCAAGCAGGTCCTCGAACCCCTGGCCGTCATCCACCGCGAGCTGCACCCCAACGCCGACCTCGGCCTGCTCCAGCGCGCCTACGACGTCGCCGAGGAGCTCCACCGCAACCAGCGGCGCAAGTCCGGCGACCCGTACATCACCCACCCCCTCGCCGTCGCCACCATCCTCGCCGAGCTGGGCATGGACACCACCACGCTCGTCGCGGCCCTGTTGCACGACACGGTCGAGGACACCGGCTACGCCGTCGAGAGCCTGAAGGCCGACTTCGGCGAGAAGGTCGCCGAGCTCGTCGACGGCGTCACGAAGCTGGACAAGGTGCAGCTCGGCTCGTCCGCCGAGGCCGAGACCATCCGCAAGATGGTCATCGCGATGGCCAAGGACCCCCGCGTGCTGGTCATCAAGCTCGCCGACCGGCTGCACAACATGCGCACCATGCGCTTCCTGCCGCCGGAGAAGCAGGCCCGCAAGGCCCGCGAGACCCTCGAAGTCCTCGCGCCGCTGGCCCACCGCCTCGGCATGGCGACGGTCAAGTGGGAGCTGGAGGACCTCGCGTTCGCCATCCTGCAGCCGAAGAAGTACGACGAGATCGTCCGCCTGGTCGCCGACCGCGCCCCCTCGCGCGACATCTACCTGCGCTCGGTCATCACGGACCTGACCAGCAACCTCGTCTCGTCACGCATCACCGCGAAGGTCGAGGGCCGGCCGAAGCACTACTACTCGATCCACCAGAAGATGATCGTCCGCGGCCGCGACCTGGACGACATCCACGACCTGGTCGGCGTCCGGATCCTGGTCGAGGACGTCCGTGACTGCTACGCGGCCATGGGTGTCGTGCACGCGCTGTGGCAGCCGGTGCCCGGCCGGTTCAAGGACTACATCGCGCAGCCCCGCTTCGGCGTCTACCAGTCGCTGCACACGACGGTGATCGGCCCGGACGGCAAGCCCCTCGAGGTGCAGATCCGCACCTACGAGATGCACCGCACGGCGGAGTACGGCATCGCCGCGCACTGGCGCTACAAGGAAACCAAGGGCACGCACACCGGCAACGCGATGGACGTCGACGAGATGGCGTGGATGCGCCAGCTCCTCGACTGGCAGCGCGAGGCCGCGGACCCGGGCGACTTCCTCGAATCCCTGCGCTACGAGCTGGCCGCGCGCGAAATCTTCGTGTTCACGCCGAAGGGCGACGTCATCACGCTGCCGGTCGACTCGACGCCGGTCGACTTCGCCTACGCCGTGCACACCGAGGTCGGCCACCGCTGCATCGGCGCCCGCGTCAACGGCCGCCTGGTGGCGCTCGAACGCAAGCTGGAAAACGGCGAAGTCGTCGAGATCTTCACGTCGAAGGCGGAAAACGCGGGTCCCAGCAGGGACTGGCTGCAGTTCGCCGGCTCGCCGAAGGCCCGCGCCAAGATCCGGCAGTGGTTCGCCAAGGAACGCCGCGACGAGGCCATCGAGGGCGGCAAGGAAGCCATCACCAAGGAGATCCGCAAGGTCGGCCTGCCGATCCAGCGGCTGGTCTCCGCCGAGTCCATGGGCGCGGTGGCGACCGAACTGCGCCACGCCGACATCTCGTCGCTGTACGCGGCGGTCGGCGAGGGTCACACGAGCGCGAAGCACGTCGTCCAGCGGCTGGTGGCGCTGATCGGCGGGGTCGACGCGGCGGAGGAGGAGCTCGCCGAACGCGCGACGCCGTCCACGGTGACCCGGCGCCGCGGCTCCAACGACGTCGGCGTGGTGGTCAAGGGCGCCAGCGACGTCTGGGCGAAGCTCGCCCGCTGCTGCACCCCGGTGCCGGGCGACGAGATCCTCGGGTTCGTCACGCGCGGCGGCGGTGTCTCGGTGCACCGCACCGACTGCACGAACGCGGGTGACCTGCAGTCCCAGCCCGAGCGGCTGGTCGAGGTCGAGTGGGCGCCCTCGGCGTCGTCGGTGTTCCTGGTGGCCATCCAGGTCGAGGCGCTCGACCGGCACCGCCTGCTCTCGGACGTCACCAAGGTGCTGGCCGACGAGAAGGTCAACATCCTCTCCGCGTCGGTGACCACGTCCCGGGACCGGGTCGCGGTCAGCCGCTTCTCGTTCGAGATGGGCGACCCCAAGCACCTCGGTCACGTCCTCAAGGTGGTCCGCGGCGTGGAGGGCGTCTACGACGTCTACCGCGTGACGTCGGCTTCCTGAGGCTGCCACGACCCGTCGACGGCGATGCCCGCGACCGCGGCGATGCGGTCGCGGGATTCGAGCAGCCGTGTGCGCAGGGCCGGCAGGTCCAGGCCGAGCAGCCGGCCGTGGCGCTTGACCGCCTTCCCGGCCACGAAGACGCTGTCGACCAGGCCGGGATGCCCGGCGGTGACGAGCGTGCCGGCGACGTCGCCGACGGGGAAGACCGCGGGATCCTCGGCGTCGAGCAGGATCAGGTCGGCGTCCTTGCCGACGGTGAGGCTGCCGGTCCGGGCGCCGAGCCCGCACGCCCGCGCACCGTCCACGGTGGCGAATCCGAGGAGATCCCGTGGCGTGACGGCCCGGTCCACCGCGAGGGCCGTGCGCATGGCGCCGAACATGTCCCCACCGGCCGACGGGCAGTCGTCGATCGACAGCGAGGTGCGGAGCCCGGCGGCCAGCGCCCGGCCAGTGATCGGCGGGGCGAAACCCATCTTCAGCTCGACGTCCGGGCTGACCGACACCGAGCCACCCGCGTCGGCGAGCATCGTCAGCTGGTCGTCGGAAAGGCCGTTGCCGTGCACGACGGTCGTGCGGTCGTCGAGCAGGCCGCGCGCGTGCATCCCGGCGACCGGCCGGTCGCCCCGCGGCCAGCCGGCGGTGCCGTGAACGTGCATGCTCACGGGTAGCGCAAGTTCCCGCGCCAGCGCGACATCCGCGGCCGTTTCGTCCATTGTGGACATCACGGGACCGCGTAGACCCAGTGCCATTTCGTCGCCAGGCAGTATCGCCCGCACCCGCCGGATCTCCGGCTCGATGTCCGGGCCCGCGGCGCCGTAGCAGAAGATCGAGCGGCCGGGGGCGTCCCGCAGGCCCTGGATCGCGGCGTCGGCGTTCTCGGGCCGGTCGGCGCGGTGGAACCAGTCGAGCAGGGTCGTGACGCCCGAGTTCAGCGCTTCGATCCGGCCGAGCAGGTTGCCGAGGTGGACGTCTTCGGGGCGGTAGTGCGGGCCGAGCGTGCTGTGCATGGCGACGCGGTACTGGCCGAACGTCCAGCCGGCGCCGAGGCCGCGGAACGCGGTCTGCCAGGTGTGCCGGTGGGTGTCCACGAAGCCGGGCAGAACGATCTTGCCTGCGGCGTCGACGACCTCGGCCCCGGCCGCGTCGAGGTCCGGGGCGACCGCGGCGATCCGGCCGTCTTCGATGAGCACGTCACCGCGGGGCAGGTCGCCGACCGCCGGATCCATGCTGACCACCAGGCCGCCGCGCACGAGTGTCTTCACGAGTGTCCTCCCAGGAGTTGATACGTCAACTCTAGCTTAGACTCGACCCATGGCGGACATGAGCCCCGAGGACTGGGCCTTCTGGGAGACCTGGATGCGCGCGCACCGCCTGCTGGTCGGCGAACTCGACCGCGGCCTGCAACGCGACTGCGGCATCTCGAAGGCCGAGTTCAGCGTGCTGAGGACGTTGCGGCACCCGATGCGCGTCGGCGAGCTCGCCGACGAACTCGCCTGGGAGAAGAGCCGGGTGGCGCACCTGCTGACCCGCATGGAGAAGCGCGGCCTGGTGACCCGGACCGAGGCCGGCGCCGGCGGCCGGCGCACCGGGATCGAGCTGACCGCCGAGGGCCACCGCCTGGCCGCCCGCGCCACCCGGGCGCACGGCGCGAACGTCCGGCACCACGTCCTCGACCGGCTCACCCCGGACCAGGCCGCGGCCATCCGGTCCTGGAGCGAAGAGCTGGTCGAGCGCGTCGGCCAGGTTTAGAAGAGCGCGGCGCCCAGCGCCCAGCCTCACACCTTTCGCGAGCTGGCCCGGGGCGGAGCCCCGGATGTCACAGCGTCCGATGCCGGTGGCGCGCCTGTCCGCACTGCCGCGCCGGGCCGCCGAGCGCAGCGGCCGGCTCGCCGACGTCTGGCGGCCGCTGGGGCCCGGTTGCGAACTGCGCATCGTCTTCCGGGCCGACGGCACGTCGTGGGGCGCGGCCGGCGCGGCGAGTTCAGCGACCGCGAGGTCGAGTTCCTGACGTCGGTCGCGCCGGCCTTGGCGGCGGCGACGCGGGTGGCCGCGCGCCCGCGCGACGTCGGCGGCCTGATCAAGTCGC